>CAXUEY010000023.1:15144-19501 GCA_964250225.1 uncultured Ktedonobacteraceae bacterium
TGTGGAGATCTTGCGCGGGTGTGGCGCGCAAGTAAGCGAGTGGACGCCGCCAGATGCAAATCAGGCTCAAGATATTTTCCTGCGTGCTCTGGGCGCGGATGGTGGGCGTGGCATCAAATACTTTATGGGACGTGACAAACGCGATCCGCGTATCGCCTCACTGGAGCTGTTCGCCAGACGCTCGCGTCCCACCCTCGCCGCTCTAGGGGGCCTGCTCAAGTTGTTGGGCCAGCCCAGCTTAGCAGGCTCGCTGCGTAGCTTTGGTTACAAACATACCCATGATTATTGGCAGTTGATTGAAGCTCAAATGGAGTATCAACAGCGTTTCCTGGAGGCACTCAACCAGGCTGATGGCGGCCCTGTAGACGTGTTGCTCTGTCCCGCGACCTCGCTACCTGCCTGGACACATGGGGCCGCGCGCGAACTGGTGACTGCTGGCGCGTATGCCTGCCTCTACAACGTGCTGGGGTATCCCACGGGCATCGTGCCACTCACCCGTGTGCGGGATGGCGAAGAAGTGGGCCGCCAGCCCTCGAAGGACCTCGTCGAAGAGATGGCGCGCAAGGTTGAGGAGCATAGCGCGGGCCTACCCATAGGCGTACAGATTGTCGCGCGTCCCTGGCGTGAGCACGTCGCGCTGGCCGCGATGAGCGCTATCGAGCACGTTGCCCGTACGCGTCAAGACTACCCAGGCATCGCGATGTTTCTATAACTTATGGCGCCTCCGCTCTTATTGTTTCGCTGCCATCTGTTTGCCATAATGTACCGCCACGATCTCAGCCATAATCGCCAGGGCCATCTCTTCGGGCGAGGCTCCGCCGAGATTGAGGCCGATAGGACCATGAATGCGCCGAATCTGCTCCTCGCTCAAACCCTGCTTGAGGAGACGCGCGTTGCGTTCAGTACCCGTCTTGCGACTCCCGATAGCGCCGACGTAGCCAACCTCGTGATTGAGCACAACCTTGAGCGTCGGCTCGTCAAATTTGGGGTCGTGTGTCAGGACCGCGACAGCCGTGGAGGGATTGAGGTTCAGCTTCTCCAGACAGGTGTCGGGCCATTCGACAAGCACCTCATCAGCGTGGGGAAAGCGTTCGCGGGTGGCGAAGGCTGCGCGTGCATCGACAACGATGACGCGATAATTGAGCGTTTTGGCGAAGGTGGTCAGTGGGATGGCGATATGGCCGGCGCCCACAATAATCAAGCGTGGAGGCGGCGGGAAGCCTTCGGTAAAAACCTCGTAGTGATGAGTACCGGTGGCGCTCTCCAGGCTGTACTCACGTGTGCGCGCCTCACCGCTCCAGATAGCGCGCGCGGCATCCGCGCTTACCAGCGCATCCAGTTCTGCCAGGCCCAGGCTGCCCCGCGTGCTTTTGTCAGGCAAGACCAGCAGCTTGGCGCCGAGATGCCCCTCGCCCTGAACAACGGTGGCCAGCGCCATGCCCTGCTCGCGCTCCAGCCGTTCTTGAAACTCGTCGTAGAGTTCACCCATTATACTTTTCTGCCTTTCTGAACCGATTTAAACGTGCCTGGCACGTTTAAATCGGTTCAATTTAGGTCTATTTGATCACCTTTTCATCACTGGTGATAGTCCTTTATAACTGGATCGCGCTGCCAAACCCGTACCTTCAGGCGCGGAGAGAAGAGGCACGCCTCTGAGCACCTCCTGGCTTTAGCTGTGGGAAGTGGTCGTCCTACCAATCCAGGCGTTCCACAAACACGCGGATGGTCCCGCCGCAGGCCAGGCCGATCTGCTCGATATTCTCCTCTTCGGTGATGCCAAACTCCAGCATCTGTGGCTGGCCCGTTTTGATGACCTCCAGCGCCGAAGTGATGACCGCCGGCTCAACGCAGCCCCCGCTGACCGAGCCAGTGAGTTCGCCATGCGTGTTGACCGCCAGCTTTGCCCCTGGCCGGCGCGGAGCCGACCCCTGCATACTAATAACTGTGGCCACAGCAATGCGCTCACCACGCGCGCGCCAGCGCTCGATATCAGGTAAAATGTCACGCATAACAAAAAAATCCTTTCCAGTTCACCCAGCTTGTTCCACACTATAATCCATCAAACCTAACCAAATCTCGTCCATAGTACGGGCGGCCCTTGTGCCCGGCCTGCCCATTTAGCCCGCTCTACACGCGCCTGTTTACACTCTCGGTTTGCTCCACATGGCTGCAGCATGCTTGCGAGCGGCGGGGCTGCGCAGGGGTCGACTCTCATCAATGCCGCCGAGCAGATTGCCCAGATGAATCAGGCTGTCCAGGTTATGAGCGGGCAGGAAATTGTCGATATATGGCAGGGCGGTTTTCATACCGATGGTCAGCGGACGATAGTCCGGTGAGCCGAGCAGCGGATTGAGCCAGATCAGGCGATGGCAGCTATGTTGCAGACGGTCCATCTCAATCTCCAGTGTATGAGCTTCGCCGCGATCCCAGCCGTCGCTAATCAGCAGCACCACCGCTCCACGCCCTAGCACGCGCCGCGCCCAGTAGTGGTTAAAGCCGTGCAGGGCGTCACCGATACGTGTGCCGCCGGACCAGTCCTGTACCAGCTTCGAGACATCGCGCACCGCCTCGTCCACATCGCGCCGTTTAAGCTGGCGGGTGATACGTGTCAGGCGTGTGCCGAAGACAAAGGCCTCGACATTGAGCAGGCCGTTTGAGATGGTGTGGATAAAGTGCAGCAACAGGCGCGAATACAGACTCATCGAGCCGCTGATATCGCAGATAATCACCAACGGACGCGGCTTGGAGCGCGTCTCACGCCAGGTCAGTTCCAGCAGTTCCGCGCCATATTTCAGGTTGCGCCGCACAATCCTGCGCATGTCGGGCGAGCTGCCGCGTCTGGCCGGAGCCTTGCGGTGCGTCTTGCGCATGCCCAACTGCCAGCGCATCTCAGACATCAGCCGTTTCGCCTCCTGCACTTCATCCCAGCTAAAGGACTCAAAGTCTTTCTTGCGCAACATCTCAATGGCGCTATAGGCCGTGCCCTGCGGATTTTCCTCGTCTTCCTGTTGCTCTTCCTGGCGCTCCTCAGCGATTCGGCGGCGTTCGGTTTCGCGCATTTCGGGTCGCAGTTCTTTGCGCTGCTCAGCGGGCGTGTTCAGATGCTCGGCCAGACGTTTGAGTTCGGATGGTGGCAGACGCAGACGCTTCTCCTCGCGTTTTGCAGCGCCAGCAGGCGCGTCCTCCGACTTCTTTCCCTGGCGATCCCGCATATACCAGTAGTAGAGATAGAGCTGATCGAAAAGCGCCTCTTGCTCGTGTTTGCTCAAAAGACAGCATTTCAGCGTGTGATAGAAATCCTCTTTATTGGTCAGATCGATGTAATTCAGCGTCTCCACGAGATCCAGCATCTTGCCCGGTCCCACCTCGATCCCTACCTCCCACAGGATGCGCCCGAACTCGGTCAGGCGGTAGAGCAGGCGCTCGCCGCGCGCGATCTCATAAGGCTGTAACTGCGCCAGATACTCACCATTGGGGGCTGTGCTCATGAGATCCCCTGCGCTTTTTTGAGCATGCGCTGCATATCGTTGCCGCCAACTTTGAGAATGTCGTCCTGATACTTGAGCAGCGCGCCCAGTGTCTCGCGCACCGAACCCTCGACCAGTTCTAACTGGTCCAACGCCAGTAGCGAGCTTAGCCAGTCCAGCGTCTCGGACACTCCCGGCGCTTTAAAGAGGTCCACCGAGCGCAGTTCATGTACAAAGGCGCAGACCTGCTTGGCCAGCCTCTCCGGTACCTCTGGCATACGCGCCATGACAATCGAATATTCTTTTTCCAGCGTGGGGAAATCGATCCAGTAGTAGAGGCAGCGCCGACGTAGCGCGTCGTGGATCTCGCGCGTGCGGTTGGACGTAATAATCACAATCGGTGGTTCTGTGGCGCGGATCGTGCCGATTTCAGGGATCGTGATCTGGAAGTCCGAGAGCAGTTCCAGCAGATAGGCCTCGAACTCCTCGTCACTGCGGTCCAGCTCATCGATCAGCAGCACCGGGGCCGTGGTATTGGAAGCGTCGATAGCCTGCAAAAGTGGGCGTGAGATCAGGAAGTCTGGACCAAAGATCCCCTGCAATTCCTGGGTGTGCGCGCCGCTCTGGGCTTCCATCAGGCGGATATGCAGCATCTGCCGCGTATAGTTCCATTCATAGACAGCGCTATTGATATCGATGCCCTCATAGCATTGTAGACGGATCAGGCGCGTATCGAGCAGAGCTGCCAGCACCTTCGCAATCTCCGTCTTGCCCACGCCCGGCTCGCCTTCTAGCAGTAGCGGCTTGCGTCGTTTCAGTGCCAGAAAGACCGCTGTGGCCAGGCTTCTATCGGCTATATAGCTCTGAGCAAACATTGCTTTCTGTACATC
>CAXUEY010000023.1:19511-51182 GCA_964250225.1 uncultured Ktedonobacteraceae bacterium
TGTAAACTGTTCCTGGTCCAATGCGGCCTCCCCCAAAACAAAAAAGTGTGGTTTTGTATGGAAACAATAGTTATTTGTATTTTATGCCGTGGAGGAGAGCCGTGGCAAGCGGGAAGAGAGAGCCACCTGTTCAAAACAGACGGCTCTCTCTTCATTGATGATCTCGCTAAACCCGGCTGGGATTAGTGAGATGCGATATAGATGGCGCCCCAGTCATCGGGAGGCGTCAGCGCTTGTGCATTGTCGACGACACCAATGACATAGCGTTTCACCACAGAGGTGCTAGTTACCTGATCCAGAGGCAGCCAGGCTACATCATTGGTGAGCTGTTGCTCGATCTGATTGTAGGCGTTCTGGCGAGCTGTTGGATCAGTCATCGCGTCGGCAGCGAGCATCTTCGCTTGCAGCGCCTGCTGGGTGCTTGCATCGGTAGAGCTGTTCTGCCCATAGTTCATGTTGTTTGAGGTGTAACCTTTGCCAAACTGCAGCGTAATCCAGTCCTGCGGATCGGGATAATCGGCGTACCAGTCAATTTTCCACATTTGCAGGCTGGTATTCCCTGTGGTATTGGTGATGGCTTTGAATATCTCGGATCCCTGGATTGGATCTGGTTTGATCGATGTGATGCCCAGCACAGCCTGCCACATCTGGATGGCCGTTGTAACCAGTTTCTGATTGTTTGTGCTGGGGGAGCCATACGTGAATTTAATGGTTGGGAAAGTAGCCAGGGTCAGGCCTTCTTGCTGCATCCCTTCCTGGAACAACTGTTTGGCCTTAGCGATATCGCCGCTGGTGGCGTTAACTCCCGCGGGGCCAGCCAGGTTTGCGTTATAACCATACATCCCACTGGGGACGATATGGTTAGTGGGGATATTCTGGTTCTGATAAATGGACTGTTCGATAACATCTCTGTTGAGGGCCAGTTCCATCGCCTGACGGATTTTGATGTTATCGAATGGCTTGACCAGGTAGTTCAAACCAAGATAGTTGATGGCCAGCAAAGGAATTTTGTGGAACTGTTTGTTGGGCAGCTTCTGGGCCACGGGGAGGTCTGCTATCGGCACACCGCTGTTATCAACCTGTCCAGTCTGGTATTCCTTGTAGTTGGTTTCATTGTCTTTAATAAAAGGGAAGGTGACCTTTTTTAACTGTGGCGCAACGCCCTCATAGTTAGGGTTGGGGACAAAAGTAATGCCGGTGTTGTGGTCGTAAGTTTGAACCTTGAAAGGGCCATCGCCGCCCTGACCACCGTTATCCGAGAGGTGGTCGATCCATTTGGTATTGCCCCATTTGGAGACGACGCTTTTTTCTACAACATATGAGGTTGGATAGCTCAAAGCTTCCAGGAAGTAGCCGCTAACATGGGTGATGTGGATCACGACCGTATTATCATCGGGTGTCTGAATGCCATCGCCGATGACGGTGGGGATGACGTTGTTTGCGCGATCAGAGGCTCCCTTGATCAGACCCAGATAGGTCAATGAGATGCCATCGGTGTTATAGATGTCTGGAGAGAGGGCACGGTCAATGCTATAGGCCACATCCTTCGAAGTGAGGGATGTGCCATCGCTGAACTTTGCATTGTGATGCAAATGGAAGGTCCAGGTCAGGTTATCTGCGGAGTGGTCCCAGCTGGTGGCCAGACGAGGAATAACCTGGAGTTTGTCGTTCAGCGCCACCATGCCGGTGAAAACCATGTCGATGGCGGAACCTGAAACCAGGTCCGTGACCTGGGCGGGATCAAAAGTGCCGATATCGCCGCCGGTGACAGGGCTGCGATATATCTGCTGGCTATCAGGCGCTTTTCCGCCTGTAGTACCTGGACCGCTGCCACAGGCGGCCAGGATGACCATGGACGCCAGGGCGAGGAACGTTATGAGAAACTGGGCGCGGAATTTCCTAAGAGATTGCACGGAAGTCCTCCTACTGTAAATATGTAGAAAAAAACGCTCTAGGGTCGCAAAATCCTAAACAAAAGCTATAGGATTTAAATGATATACGTATGAAAACTGAGAAATCTCACCTCCCTGATCATGTTTTTGGGAAATCCTTCGAAATATCCTTCTATTTTGAGATCCAGGGCTAACGTTTTTCGGTGCAATCAACCAGCGTGCAATGTTCTTCCTGAATCTTCCAGTCATTCCCTTGTATATATGATTATACCAGATACCTATGAGGAAGAGAAGGCTTTTACCAGGTTTTTACCAGGAATGTTCGCAAACCTACAAATGTCCGGCGATAAAACTGGAAACGTCGATGGTTCGTGTATGATAGAGGATGTGTTGCAAATCAGCAACACGGTTTCCAGCGAACTGCTGTTTTGCGCGGCAAGGAGGGGTCATGAATTTTCCAATCCAGTTTGGACCACCACAAATCATCTTATTATTAATCGCTCTCGGTGGCTTTGCTCTGTTTGTGCATGCTGCGCACAGTTTGTTGCGCGGCGAAAAGCACTACGAGCACCTGAGCGCTGAAGAGAAAGAGGTCTACCGCCGGACCGGTCGTCCTCCCCGGCGCAAGCGCCTGCGTTTGCGGCGCGGTGGGAGCGGTATCCTTCTGATAGTTATCGCCTTCTCACTGCTCTGGCTGGCTTCCCTGGCCCAGACGTTTCTTGGCCTGACCAGTGATATTGTGGTGGCACGGGTCCACGCCACTACCGTCGCCAATAGCCCTACAGGCCAGCCGATGATGAGCATTGATCTCATGCTCTACGACCAGAACGGCCATACAGCCTCTGAGCAGACGTATCTGGTTTTGGGCAACGAGTGGATGGTGCAGGATGATACAATCAAGGTTGCTCCCTGGCTGAACGTTGTTGGGGTGCATTCTGGTTACAAATTGACGCGCCTGGAGGGGCGCTACGACGATCCAAACCTCGAAAGCAATGCCCATCATACAGTCGTTGAGCTAAATGGCGGCGATGGTGGCTTTTTCCAACATATGCACGATTGGCACGGCTGGATCTCGCCTTTCATCGATGCGCAATATGGCACCGCGGTCTTCTCGCCTGCTGATGGAACATATGATGTGTATGTTTCACAATCGGGCTTATACGATAAAAAAGTAAATACCTGATCCCCATGTATATACGAAATCCGCGCGAACTACGATGGCCGTTCTATATGTCGTCTATCAGGCGTATAGTAAGGCCATCGCGCTCGCTGTGCTGCAACAGCAACGCTTCGTGCCACCTTTCTCTCAACCGCGTGATCTGGATCAAGTCTTCGTTTCTCTAGCTGATGGAGCGCAGTAACTGGGGTTTGAAGGCCGGTCAGGAGATGATTCTAGCCGCGCACATTACTCGTCAGGGTTGGGAAGAAGCGCTTCCAACTCCTTCACTGTGAGCTTCCATACCTCACTTGCCGGGTTAATCACATCAAAATGGTCTACCCCTTCCGGCTCGAAATAGCGCAGTGTATCGCCTGCGGTCTGAGCAGCTGCGGCATATGTTTGGCTGATCTGGATGGGCACATGCTCGTCGGCGGCACCATGAATGAGGATCTGTGGCAGGCCCAGAGGCAGTAGAGCGGCGGGCGAAGCTGCCTGGTAGCGCGCGGCCACTTCGTCCGGCCCTCCACCGAGCAGTTCTACGACGGCATCATTGCTCAGGTGCAGCTTATAGGCCAGGGTGAGATCGAGTACACCCGCCAGGCTGATCGCGCCTCTTAACGCCAGCGGTTGGGTGCGTGGACTGATGGGACTTGTCGCGGGGATGCGCGCGCGAGCTGCCAACCAGAGTGCCAGGTGGCCGCCCGCTGAATGTCCCATGGGCACCACTCTGCGCAAGTCCAGCGCATAGGTCGGGGCAATTTCGCTGAGATACTCGGTGGCGCGTGCCACATCCAGAAACGTGCCAGGCCAGCCGCCGCCGGGGTTACCCACGCGCCGGTACTCGATATTCCAGCCGGCGATCCCGCGTGCCGCCAGATCCTTCGCCAGTTCATCCATCAGATCCAGCCCGTAGCGCGCGCGCCAGTAACCGCCGTGGATCAGGATGGCCACGGGATGCGACCCCGCTGTGTCCGGCAGAGACAGTTCGCCGAACTGAAATTCGCCAGTATCATAGGCCAGCCGTAAAGGGCTGATGGGTTGCTTTTGATGCATAGTCCCTTCCCTTTCAGATTCAGAGAAGGGAAAGATGCTTGCACTCAGTTGAAAATATGTCTCGCGCTCGGCCTCGCTGGTCAGGGCGCGCACCTCTAATCCTGGCACGCTCGTTCCTTGCTCCATATATACTGCTCCTGCATACAGGCCGAAGCGTGAAGCCGCGACCTGATAAAAATCTCTCTCTCATTATAGCCGCTGGTTTTCCTGGATCACAATAAGCAGAGATGAGAGGCAAACCTCATACCAGCCTATTTGTTGGTCGATTAGACCGCTTGATCGCGCTTAGTTGAGGAGCAGGTATGTCGGGTTTGAAGCGTCTTGTTATTGCCAGGAAGAGGCAACAATGAACATGGGTGCCAGACTGAGCAGGCCAATGGGTGCGCGCAACAGCGAATCGCCTGCCAACAAAAATGTGGTACGCTATCTTATAGTGTCTGGAGAAGTGAAAAAGGGAACAGTATGCCAACATATCTTGATCTCTATGGTTACCGCCGCCAAGTCGCGGCCATGTATGAGGAGCGGCGGGCGGCACTACAAGCTGGCGAGAATGCGGAGATGGTCTGGCAGCGTTGGCGTTTACGGCGGGATGCGCTTTTTCGTCAGCATCCGCAGTCCGCGTTAGATGAGGAGCAGCGTTGCACTTTTCACAGGTTGGCGTATTTTCCCTATCAGCCAGACCTGTGTGTTCCGGCGCGCATCGAGCCAGACGCGGAACCCGCGCGCCTGAGCGTGGCAATGGATGCCCATGAGCAGATGAGTATGAGCAGGGTGGCACGCCTGCACTTCACTCTCCAGGGACAGGACTGCACCCTCGCGCTCTACTGGTTGAATATCTATGGCGGCGGCCTCTTTCTGCCCTTTCGTGACGCCACCAGCCCGGCTGAGAGCTACGGTGGTGGACGTTATCTGTTCGATACCATCAAAGGCAGCGACTTTCTGCCCGTACCCGACACTGATCCCCAGCAGACGTTACTGTTGGACTTCAACTACGCCTACAACCCCTCGTGCGCCTATAGTGATCGTTGGGTCTGTCCGCTTGCGCCGCCTGAGAATCGCCTGCATATTGCTATTGCCGCCGGTGAGAAGGTGTTTCAATTCAATAAGCGGCCATAAGATGGCATATCCATCACTATATCATCTCAACCAATTGTGGGAGCACCAGCCCGGCCTGCTCCTGAATAACCACATCGGCGTAACTATCCAGCGGCGTGGCGACGAGATTGACGATAATCAGCGGCACCTCGTTCTTGAGGGCCAGGCGCGGCAGATTAGCGGCGGGTGAAACTTTGAGCGAGGAGCCAACGACCATAAACAAATCGCAACCTGTCGCCAGTTCTTTTGCCCGCGCGAGGACATCCACAGGAATGCGCTGGCCAAAGAGGATCGTTGCAGACTTGAGGTAGCCTCCGCACAGCGTACACTGTGGATCAAGCTCGCCCCGATCAATACGCGCTTGCAACTCCTGCATGGATGAACGCGCCCCACAGAGTGTGCAGGCCGCTTCACGCGAAGTTCCATGCAGCTCGATCACGCGTTCTGGCGCGTTGCCCGCATCCTGGTGCAGACCGTCAAAATTCTGGGTAATAATTCCCAGCAGCAACTGGCGGCGCTCTAACTCGGCCAGGGCATAATGCGCCGCGTTCGGTTGTGCCAGGCTGACCTGGCCCGACAGATCGCGCCGCGATTGCCAGTACTGCTGGCGCGCCTCTGCTTTGGCGAGAAAATCGGGATAACTCACCGGTGGCTGCTCCAGCCAGGGCGAACCGGGACTTCTGAAATCAGGGATGCCCGATTCTGTGCTGATGCCCGCGCCGGTCAGCACCACAATCTTACGCGCTTCTTGCAGCAACTCGGCTGCATCTTGCAATTGTTCTTGCACGTTCACCGTTCCCCATACTAACTT
Source organism: uncultured Ktedonobacteraceae bacterium (assembly GCA_964250225.1). Classification (GTDB taxonomy): domain Bacteria; phylum Chloroflexota; class Ktedonobacteria; order Ktedonobacterales; family Ktedonobacteraceae; genus Paraktedonobacter. The sequence continues at coordinate 25,522 of CAXUEY010000023.1, forward strand.
GATCCAAAAAGCTATAATCTTGAGAGAAGCTATGCAAAGTATAGCCTCTTCTCCCTACGAATTCAATCGAAACGATAGAAGGAGAATAGTATGAATGCCCGTCTTCGTTATTCCAGTGTTGCACCAGGGGTATATAAGGCCATGATGCACCTTGAGGAGTATATCCAGAACTCTGGTTTAGAGGCATCGCTGATCAGGCTTATCCAGACGCGGGCCTCGCAGATCAATGGATGCGCTTTTTGCCTGGATATGCATACCAAAGATGCGCGTACTGATGGCGAGAGTGAGCAGCGTCTCTATCTGCTCCCTGCCTGGCGCGAGGCGTCATGTTATAGCGAGCGTGAGTGCGCGGCCCTGGAATGGACCGAGGCAGTCACGCTGGTCGCCGAGGATCACGTTCCCGATGAGGTCTATGAGCGCGTGCGCCCCCACTTCACCGACGCAGAACTGGTGAATCTCACCCTGGCAATCACCAACATCAACGCCTGGAACCGCCTGAACGTCGCTTTCCGCACTCCGGCTGGCTCTTATCAGCCCCGGCATACAGCTGCTCAATCATAGGTGCGTTGTTGAAAGTCGCCCCTCAGCGTCTCTCTTGCTGATCTGAGGGGCGACTTTCAAGTAATTCATCCGGCGTTTAGCGCTTTTCGAAAGCCAGGCGAATTTCGAATGCAATAAGCACTACACCAGTCACACTCTCCAGTCCACGCCGGATCGCGGGGCGCGTGGCATGGCAGAAAAGCCCTGAGCAAATCCCCCCAGCGGTGAACAGGCCCGATCTGCGCCCACGTGCCAGTACGTTGCGTATCACCAGCATGGTATCCACGCCAGGCGTGATAGTGATGAGAGCCGCAATGCCTATAAAAGTCCAGATCTGAGAGGTGAACAAGCTGTGCCTCCTCCTGTTAATTATCTATATAGTCCATATTTACGAGAGACGCAACTGCACACTCGTAACTGTATACGTCACTGTCGCGGTCCCAGAGCTTTGCCCCGCGAAGAACAAAGCCAGGTGCCCACCATGTAGATCATTATCATTCCAGGTCGTGTTGGACGAGTTTCTGCTGGGTGGGAGCGTGATTGCTTTATTATCAATAGAGAAAGAGTAATTGCTGCCCAGCGCATGGACGCTGAGCGTGTGGCTGCTTGAGCCAGTCGAGCTATAATTGCAATTTGCAGCAGCAGGCGGGGTGCTGGTCGCTGCTTTGTATTTGTAAACCAGGCAATTTCCCTGATTATTCATCACCAGGGCATAGCCACTGATGCCGCTATTATCCTGGCTGAAGTGAAAAGCGACCCCGTAGAAAGTACTTGTTGGATTCACAGGCGTCTGAATAGTAGCAGTCAGGGTGAAAGTATCCGGGAGGGCGCCCACATTCTGAGGATAAGGGAAAGCTGTTTGATTAGCAGGAACGGTGACGTTGTATTGACCGCCGCTGGGCTGCGTCGCGTTCACTCCATTGTTCAATGAGCCAGTCTGCCAGCCTCGATCATTCCCCTGGAAAGCCTCTGTAAACGCTGTGGCTGCCCCAGTATTGTTCTGTCCGCCCCCTGACGAGCCGCCCGATAGACTGGGAAGGTAGCGCGTACTAAAGACAACAATGCCCAGAATCAGCACGACTGCCGCGAGCAGATAGCCCAGGGGCAGTGCGCGTTTGCGGGTGGGGAAGGTGATGGGTGCCCCGGTGACGCTTGGAACGGTATTGGGTAGTGCTATGCCAGAGGGATGCGTGATGCGTGAATTGCGGTCTTCGAGCGTGGCGTAGCTATCCTGGCGCGTCTGAGAGGCAGGGTTGGCCCACTGCTGAGGCGGGCTGATTGCCTGGAGTGTAGGGGCGTTGCCTGCCGGTCCCGCCTGGGGATGGACGATGGTTGCCAGGTTGCTTCTGGCGAGCGAGGCCAGCGGGTTGGTAGCGTTGGCATTGGCGTATTCCAGCGCCCTGGCCATCTCATCGGCGCTCTGGAAGCGGTCAGCGGGATTTTTCGCCAGTGCTTTGGCTGTAATTTCCGCCAGAATTTCCGGCAGGTGTGGGTTTTTGGAGCGTATCGAGAGTGGCACCGTATAGACATGCTGGAAGAGCAGGCCATGCAGTGAAGTGGAGTGAAAGGGCACATCGCCGGTCAGCATCTGGTAGAGTACCACGCCCAGCGCGTAGACATCCGTGCGCGCATCCACCGCTTTGGCCGTGGCCTGTTCGGGGGCCATATAGTCAGCGGTGCCGATGATCTGGTCCATATGGGTCAGCCCATCCCCGGCCTCGGCTGAGCGTGTGGGCATCTCTGAGAAAGCGGTAGCCTCGCTGCTGCCGTACAGCTTGGCGATGCCAAAGTCCGAGAGCAGCAAATGGTTAGGGTCGCTGTTAGAGACGAGCATATTCTGTGGTTTGATATCGCGATGCACGATGCCGCGCTGGTGCGCGTGATGCAGCGCCCGCGCCATCTGGATCGCGTAGTTGATCGCGCGCGCCGGCTCGATGGGACGCTGGCCCCGCAACTGGTCGCGCAAGGTGCCGCCGCCCACGTACTGCATGACCAGGTAGGTCCGATTGTCTTCCTCTTTGAAGTCGTAGACACTGACGATATTGGGATGTTGCAGGCTGGCCACCACCTGAGCCTCGCGTTCAAAACGTGCCTGGAAGCCCTCGCGCGCGGCAATCTCCGAGAGGATCACCTTGATAGCCACCTCGCGCCGCAGCCGTGGGTGATATGCCTTATACACGCGTGCCATGCCGCCTTCACCCAGGCTGGATTGCACCTGATAATCGCCCAATTGTTTGCCAATGAGCGAGTCATTCTCTCTACTCATACTCTATCCTCTTTATATCCTAACTAATGATCTGGCAATTCCAAACGACATCTACCGAATTGGCTGGCCCTGTGAATGTAATCGTAAAAATGGCGCAGGCATTCGGGGCGATCACGATAGTAACCTGTTGTGTTCCTCCTGGCGCAATAGTCGGAGGTGCTCCGTCTTGCGTCTGGACAGTTACGTTAGAACTGTTGGTGGTAAACGACCAGGTCAGGCTGGCATCGCTGGAGTTGTTACTCAAAGTAACGGGACAGCTTTCAGTCCCATCGGGATTATCCGTACATGGTGTTCGATGGGCATTAAGGTTTGATGTACTCACCGAGAGCGTTGGTGGCGGTTGCACGGTCAATGTGACTGACACATTGATGGTTTGCGAGCCAAGCGTGATCACAATCGTATCATTGTATGTTCCGGCTTGCAGCCCTGCGTTCTGATTAGAAACTGTCACAGTGATAGTACTTGTCTCGTTGTTGTTGAGCGTGCCCTGACTGGGGCTGATGGTGAGCCAGTTGCTGTTGTTGGTGGTTTGCGCGAACCAATCGCTAGACAGTGCGCAGTTGGTGATCGAGATGCTCTGTGGGGCGGGGTCGCTGCTACCCTCGACGCCTGAAAAGGCCAGGCTCGGTGGTGTGGCGTTAATGCAACCAGTTTGCACTGTCAGCTGGACCTCGATGGTCTGGGAGCTGTTGCTCTCCTGGCTGGTAAAGGTGAGTGTGGCGATGTAGGTGCCTGCCGACAGTTTCGCGGCTGAGGCATTAACAGTCACTCCCACTTCGTTCGGGGCCTGGATGGTGCCGTTGGCCGTGGGAAGTTGTAACCAGGAGGCCTGATTCTGGTTCCAACTGGCACTCCAGGTGAGGGTACCACTGCCGCTGGTGCAGAGCGCCACATTACCTGTCACGATCTGCGAACTGAGTTCACTGACTGGACCGAGCGAGAGCACACCAGGCGTTGCGCAACTCAGAGTTGCTGGCGTGGGAGTAGCTGGAGATGTGGGAGTAGCTGGAGATGTGGAGGTAGGAATTGCTGGTTGACCAATCGTAAAAGTCAATGACGCGCTGCGATGGCTGGCCGATTCTGCGGCGTGAATGGTATGTTGACCTACCGACCAGATACGATTGACAGCAATTGTCACCGAGAAAGAGCCATCCCCGCTGACAGTGATGACATTAGTTGTCAGTGGAGAGCGGAAGGCGGATAACACCTGCCCCATATTTTGTGTGGAGGTATTGTCATTGTATGCCAGATTTGCCGACGCTGCGTGTTGTGCAAAGATCAGTGGGATGGCATTGTCCAGAGTCAGCGTCACGTTGCTGTTGGGCAGAAAGTGGCTACCCTGGAGCGAGAGCGTGCCGCCGGGTGCAACCGTGGAACTGCCGCTCAGGGCGAGGCCGGGCGCCCAGACCGTCAGGCCAAGTCCGACGATACTGGCCAGAATAATGGCAACGGCGGCTAGCAGGATCAGGCCTAAGGTCAGGCAACCAGCGGTACCGCTGGTTGATCCCCCTGAACTGCCAGGGTGAGGATGTGGGTGAGTGCCAGGTCCATGACCGCCGTAGTGATGATGTCCAGCATATGTGGGTTGTTGCGATGGCATGTGCCCCGGAGAAGAGGGGGTATTTGGTATAGATGGCGTGCCTGAAATCGTCGGCACATGGCCCATCTGTGGTGTGCCCGAAATCGTCGGCACATGGGCTATCTGCGGCGTACCCTGTATAGTTGGGATCTGGTGGGGCGCCTGCTGATTGGACAGCGGCAGGCCGAAACCCAGCAGAGCTGCACTCCGCCTCTTCTCTTCCTCTTCCTCAAGGGGGGCCAGGTTCATGGGGTGCATCCCTGCGAGGGGATCGTGATCAAAGGCTGAAAACGCGTTTCTGCTTACAGGAAGCGTTGGCGTGTTTGTAGCTGGTTGCTGCGCTATAAGAATCGTTGGTACATTGCCAGAGTAGGTGGTTTGTTCGGACTCTCGATGGGAGGCACGTCCACAGACGCCACAGAAGCCGGCGTCCGCTGGCAAGCTTGCCCCACAAAATTGGCACTGCTTCATTGCACCTGATCCTCCTGGGAACCCCGATGAAATCTTTATATGTAAATTAGTCAATTCCAGCTTTCTATTTGGATAGAACCTGCTCAATCATCTGTCTGTCCTCCTTCACTACTGGTCCAGTTTAGCATAGATTTGGATCTTATCCAATATATTATTTCACCCTCTACATATGAACGAGATCACAGACAACTATTTGCCTGTGATCTTTCAATACTGCAAAACCTTCTCACTTGCTCTCGTTATTCAAACTGCTAGACAGAACACTTTTTTTGTGCTACTATAGATACATAGAAGTAGATGAGGCGAATCCATAGGATGTCTTTGTGCTCCGGCTTATGATATTCTATGCGTTGGAGCAGTTAGTAAACCCTCAAGGTTTCTCTGCTGGCAAACAGACAGAGCGCGGGCTATTAAGTTATGATGAACTTTATCGTCGAAGCTGTGCCAGTGCTTACTTCATTAGCACACAGATGTTGAAAAGATTTCTGAGCAAAGGAGTAGATATGCAAGATGAGTCCATTGTTGTTGGATCAGGGAAACAAACGGTTGAAGTGAGGCTCGATGATGGGGCCATCTTTTATGTCCAGGTGCAAATGCTACGCGGGGAGGGTAATGTAAGTCTGAAGGCCGCCTCTTTCGAGAAGGTGACCCAGGCAATTGAGAGTGTCGCCCAGCGACTCAACACTGTTTGGAAGAAGGTCGAACCGAGCAAAGCAAGTGTTGAGTTTGGCATCGAATTTGCCTGGGAAGCGAGCGATATTGTCGCTATTTTCGTCGACAGTTCCGCAACGGCGAGTATGAAGATTACATTGGAGTGGACAAATGCTCAACATAATTGATGAGCGAGGAAGGTTGTATGAATAGTTCGGAGCAACTGATAGCCCTTCTTAAGCGCTGTACAGTGAAACTCTCGACCCCACAAGAAAGTGGGACGGGTTTCTTTGTCGCACCGGGTTTCATACTCACATGTGCACATGTGGTAGGAAATGTGGAGAGTGCTACAATTTCCGTGACTGTCCAATGGGAAGGAGAAACATATCTTGCGAAAATCGCTCGCCTGGTTCCTGACCCCTATCCCGACGTAGCTCTCCTCAAACTAGAGAACGCTCCCCCACCTCATCCATGCGTGCTCTTGCATCAAGAGACTTGGATAGATGACGACCTGTATGGGTACGGTTATCCCGACTTGTATCCGAACGGTGATCCATCTTCCTTCAAATTTGAAGGAACGACTGGAGCCCCTCTCATACTTATGAAATTCAAATCTGGTGAAGTTCGTCAAGGATTGAGTGGCGGTCCATTATTAAATCGACGCACTGGTGGTGTGTGCGGAGTTATGAAACTCACCCGAGGAGCAAGCTCGCTTATGGGTGGTAGAGGTATTCCTGGTACCATTATCTTTGAGCAATTTCCAGAACTTTCCAGTTTGCAACAGGATTTTCATCGCAGGGATAGCCGCTGGTATGATTTTCTTACGCCAGGGCAGCGCCAGGAGCTTGATGCCGTATTTCCCCAAAGCCCTGGAAGTACCATTGAAGTTTACTACTCTTTTGCCAAGACAGACGAAAAATTTGCGAGAGAACTGCAAAAGCACCTGATTCTCCTCAAGCGCGAGCGATACATTGTTGAGTGGTATCCAGGAGAAGTTGTTCTGGGCCAGGAACCCAGCGAATTGAACAAACAGCACCTCGATACAGCACGCATTATTTTGCTACTTGTCAGTTCTGATTTCCTCTTTGAGAAGGGATCGAGTGTCCAGGGCAATTATGAAGTGGATCGCGCGGTAGAGAGGAGCAAAGCTGGAGCTATTGTTATACCCATCAAACTTCGTCGAATTGAAAACTGGGATTTAGCGCGTTTTGGAAGGCTTACTCCACTCCCCAGAAACGACAAGCCTGTTGAGGAATGGAAACATACCGATGCGGCTTTTGCAGAGATTGCGGGAGAGATCAGAAAGGTCGTTGATACGCTAAGGGGAAAATAGGAGCATTGAGATAGGCCAAGAGAAATTTATGCCAAACGTGATGTTAGGCTGACAAATTCAAAAAATTTGTTACGGTCCAGCGTTTATATCAGAGATGATTGAACAATGTTGCAATAAACCAACCGATTAGTGAACGATTGCAAGCGACTCAAAGGAATAGCCAATGGAAAAGCCATTATTCGTGTATATGGTCTATGGCCCGAATGACAAAGACCTTTTTGAGCAATTGAATGAACATCTAGCAATTCCCCGCAGAAACGGTGAGATTGAGGTATGGGAACGGAGTAAAATTGCCCTTGGGCAAGAAACACAGGAAGAAATGCGTTCCAAACTAGAATGTGCAGATATGGCTTTACTCTTAATAACTAGAGATGCTATTTCTTCTGAAGATTCTTATCAAGAAATGTCACTTGCTTTATCTCTATTGCAGCGTCGTCATAAGCCTGTTTATCGGATAATGATGCGTTCTTTTAATTATCAGAGATCTTTTCTTGATTCTATTCCAGCTTTACCGCGCGAGAATGTTCCACCTATTGTGGAACATATCAACCCTGACAAGGCATTATCAGAAGTTGTAGCAAAGATTCGTAGTATTACCAGGAGTATCGATATTGGAACATTTTCATTCGATACAACCTCTCATTCAGCACCCACCATTACGACATCGCAAGAAGTAGAGCCCAAACCAATGTTGCTGGGTTTTGCTCTCGATATGTCTTCCTCGGCGCTCGCCAATCTTCGTCCAAATTTGAGTAGAGAAAAAGAGAAAACTGTTATAAATGTGCTTGTAGAAGCAGCTAAATCTGTCCATATAACGCTAGAGCGTGATCCAGAGCTGCTCAATCGTTTGCAGACTTCACTCTTTCTTTATACCTTTGGCCTCAGGCTTCGACCAATCATCGACGTTTACATGTGCATGAATATTGCTCAACGTTTGATCACACCTGAGGTTATTGAATCCTACAAGAAGAAATCTGAGTCACCCATAGCAAATCTTTTCCTTAGTGTTTCTGGAGCTTTGCCAATTGATCATAGGAGGAGTTTGCGTAAGGTTGGGGAAAACTATGTAGAGTCTTTGGTGGCTAAGAAAATTCTAGAGGATCATGCCGAGCGAATTATGGTGACCGCAGAGCAATCTCATACGATTACGCCTACACTGGAAGATTTCTGGGAGCAGCTTGAGGAAAATGCCGGAATACGTCTCTATCACGCAGAACATCTCGCAGGAGGCAAGAAACCATCTCTTGCTACCCTTTTTCATCCTGTAATTCAACGCTTTCGACAGGAATTGAACCAGGCTGAGGAAAAGCCCAGAGCATTTTTCTTTTTCTTGTCAGACGGAGAATTTTCATCTTACCAATTCTCACCATTCAAGGACCAATTAGAGGAACTTGGAGTTAAGGTAGTTTGCTGTTACCTCTGTAAACGAGATTTCACAAACAACTACCGTATTTTGCACGGTACAGCTAAAGATCATTGGTCGGAGGAGGCCCAGGAACTATGGAAATTCGCCTCACTCGCGGATATTCCAGAAAAGGGGCTATCTACCTTGACTGGCCGTGGCTGGCACATTGAAAAAGATGCCCGACTTTTTTTGCAAATGAACCATTCGACCATGCTAACGGATTTACTGGCGGTTATACTTCAAGAAAGGCAAAGATAACTATGATTCCAGACTTGTATGAGGAAGGGAAGCCATTAGTATTTGGCATTCTTCTCGATGTCTCAGGTTCCATGAAAGAAAGCTGGAAAAATAATGCTGGACGATCATTCCCACGCATACAGGTTGTGCAGAAGGCTATACATGATAAACTACAATATATTCAAAAAAACAATTCAGATGATGAACAGGGACCACAAACAGACTTGTTCGCTCTTGGTTTTGGCTTCCGTGAAGTCACGCCCCATGTGGGTAGTGGTGGAAGCTCTTTGCAAACGACGGTTCAGCGCAATGATTTGATTTGTGATTTATTAGCGCTGGCTGAACTTGTACCCAATCAGGCCAAACTGGACAAATTTCAGGCCACGCTTAATGCGAAATGGAAACAGTGTGCCGGGTCTGTCTTCGAAAAGGCTACAATTAAAGAAGATGTCTTTGAAAGGACTCGTGACTTCATTCAGACCAATATGTATTTTAGTGCCTTAGCAAAGCTCCGACCAGTCGCATTTCAAGCAGAACTATGGCCCCTATGGCTCCGCATCTATGGAAAAGTAAGCCATGAACAACGGGAACAACGCATTTTGCCTAGATCAAGAACAAGTGCACAAGATTTTGTGGAAAAGCTTAAATTAGAGGTGGATAGCGAATTTCAAAAATCGCGAGGTATCTATATCCTTATTATCCAAAAAAATATGCAAAAATTTGTGAAATCTTTTGTCGAAACAACCCTACAATCGATGGTTTTAGGTTTCACTATTCCAGAAATTGTAGAAACGTTGAATGAAAAAGAGGCAAATAAACTTGCTTCGCAGATATATCAGCAATTAGAGGATACTATTAGTGTACCAATGAAAGCTGCAATTATTGCGAACCAGCAACTGCTCTTTGGCAAGGTACGCCTCGCCTCTGCAAAATTGGACAAGCAAGAAATCAAAGAACTATCGAAAAATTTTGTCAAGAAATATTTCTGGGATGGACTTTATCCTCTCATTCAAGAGGAAATACGAGGGATGTTCACACGCGAGTTTCAAGAACAAGTGCGGGGAAGTCTCTATCATTGGATAGAACTTGCTGCTGCAAGAGAAATATCTCGGCCCCTCCATCAGGTATCATCTCTATTGCCTGATACAGTTGATGAGGAGCTTTATTCAGATAGAGTAATGTTTGGCGGCACACCCTTTCGGAAAGCGCTCGACTTAGCAGGAGCACGCATGATTGATCCTCGTTATATACACCATCATAAGGTGCTACTGGTCATTTCAGATGGTGTCTTCGATGAAGATAGTTCTATCATGGTAGTAGCAGAGATGCTGAAGAGAAGAGGGGTTCGGATTATTTCTGGGATGATTTATCCGCAAAATTTTATTCAGAAGATGTTCCCACGTGGCACAGAACACTGGCCAGAAGGAGCGCAGAAAATGTTGGCCATAGCCTCAGATACACCAGAAACGCAAAAGAAAGGGAAGAAGTCAGGGTTAGAGAAAATTCAGTTCCCCTCAAAATTCTTCTACCATATCAATAATTCTCAAATACTTGAAGAATTGCTTGATACACTTTTTATAGTGTATGATTCACCACAAAAACCATAATAAGTTTGAGTACGGAGTTCGCTATCAGGCTCAAGGTAGAGCACCAACTCTGACAGTTCAAATCCTTCCCATGTGCCATAATAAGGATAAATTATACATAGAGGAAAACTTTCAATGTCTACAATCCCCACCCACATCTATCAAACCCTGCTCGACCTGGTTGGCCTGCCCAGCACCTCAGGCCACGAGGAGCAGGTGCGCGCGTATCTGGAGCAACGTCTGGCGCGCCTGGGCCTGGACTCGCAGGTCGATGGCGCTGGCAACTTGATCGCCACATTGCCGGGTGAAGGACGCCCGTTACTGCTCAACGCACATATGGATCGTGTGCCACCGGGCCTGGCGCATACGCCTGTGTTGCGCGACGGCGTACTGTATAGCGATGGCGTGACCAATCTGGGAGTCGACGATGCTGCTGGGATCGCTATTGTGCTGGAGATTTTGACGCGCCTGATCGAAGAGCGCCTGCCGCATCCGCCGCTGGTCATCATCTTCACGGTACAGGAGGAGGTGGGTCTACTTGGGGCCAGTGCCTTCGATCCCGCGCCCTGGAACGTGAACGAGGGCATCGTCTTCGATAACGCGTTTGAGGCGGGCGTCGTGGTTGAACGAGGCGCGACATATATTGCTTTCGATATTGAACTGCGCGGACGCACCGGTCATCCCGGCAAAGACCTGGCCGCGACGGTCAACGCGTTGGAGATCTTCCGGTCCGCGGAGTATCCTCATGGCTCGCTGGCCAACGACCAGACGCGCATCTTGCTCAGTCGCGTCACCGCTGGCAGTGCGCGCAACGCCATCCCTTCAGACGTGTATATCGAGGGTGAACTGCGCAGTTTCGAGTCGCCAGAGGCCCGCGAAGGCTATTTGCAGTCCATTCGGCAAGCGTTTGAGCAGGCTGCCGCCCGTTTCGGGGGTAGCGCAATGATGACCGTCGATCCCCATTGCACCAGCTACGCCGTGGACGAGCACGAGCCGCTACTAACACTCTACCGCGAGGCGCTGGCTCAACGTGGCGCAGAACTACGCCTGCACCCAACCTTTATCGGCAGCGACGCCAGCGCTTTCCGCCCACGCGTGAAGGTCTTCACCATTTCTACTGGCGTGGTCAACGAACATTCCGCGGAAGAATATGTGCCTCTGGAGCCGCTGGGGATGATCGTAGAGGATGTGCTGACAATGTTGAAATTGCGCCAATCATAACCAGCCTGCTCAACTATAGCGCTGTTCTGGAGGCTCTTAGATGGGCGGTTTCGCGCTAAATGTACTGCCATATACCTGAACCATTGATAAAAAATCGAATCGATAGGAGGAAATTCAATCCATGCCCCTTGATCCACAGGTTGCCCGTTTTCTGCAAGCAGCGGCGCAGGCTACTTCCGAACCGGTTCTCTCGCTCGCGCAACAGCGCCGTCATTCTGAGCGCGCGGCTCTGGCGCAGGCTGGCGAGCCGGAAGCTGTGGCCTCGGTCGAGGATCGTCTGATCCCTGGTCCTGCTGGCGAGCTACCTATCCGTATTTATACGCCTTTAGATGGAGAGCAGGAACTATTGCCCGCGCTGGTGTATTTTCACAGTGGCGGCTGGGTCTTTGGCAGTATTGAGGGGCACGATCCTGTTTGTCGCGCCCTGGCCAATCACGCGCGCTGTCTGGTGGTGTCCGTGGGATATCGCCTGGCGCCTGAGCACCCATTTCCGGCTGCCCCGGAAGATTGCTACGCTGCCACTCGGTGGGTCGCGGAGCACGCGCACGAGATCAATGTTGATTCAACTCACATTGCCGTGGGAGGCGATAGTTCTGGGGGAAATCTGGCTGCCGCAGTTTCGTTAATGGCGCGGGATCGCCAGGGACCGACTCTCTGCTACCAGGTCATCATCTATGGCGAAACCGATTATTACGAGCCTGGCAGCGCCTCTTATACCACCTATGTCGAGGGTTATGGATTGACGCGGGCGGACATGATCTGGTTCTGGGATCAGTATCTCACCCGGCCAGAGGACCGCGTCCACCCCTATGCCGCGCCTCTACGTGCAACCGACCTCAGCGACCTACCGCCCGCGCTGATTATCACCGCCGAATACGATCCCGTGCGCGACGAAACTGAACACTATGCTCGGCGTCTCCAGCAGGCAGGCGTACCCGTGCAGCTCTCGCGTTACGCTGGCATGATTCACGGCTTCTTCCGCACGTTCGCGCTGTTTGAGCAGAGCAAGCAGGCGCTGGAGGAGGTTGCGACTGCCCTGCGTCTAGCGTTTGCTGGCAAGCCAAACAATTACTCTGGCTGATGCCACTCGTGTTTAAGTAAGCCAAATTGGATAGACAAGTGCTCTTTCTAGCCTCTGAACTTCTAACGCTTCTCCAGCACAATCTGCATACGCGCGACATCAGGTGATGGCACCTGGCTCTCGTCCGACCAGGTGCAGGTCAGGGCCGTGTCGAAGCCACATTGAGCAGCCAGGGCGCTGAACTCGGCGGGGGTGAAGAGTTGCCATTCCATATGGTCGCTGCCCAGCTCGCCGCTTGCATCGCTGTAGTGCAATTGCGAGTGCCAGCGGTTTTCTTGCATATAGCCATGCGATTCAACGATAATGCCATTGATTTCCTGGCGATTGCTTCCCTGGCGTTGTCCGAAGTAGGCGCGATTGTACATATCGATGATTAAACGTCCACCCGGCGTCAGTTTGCTATAAAGCTGACACAGCAGGTCACGATTGGTTTTTTCGTCGAAATAGCTGAAGCTCTGCCACATATTGATGATCGCATCGAACTCACCATTCAGTTCGCCCACGCGCAACATATCGCCCACGATATAGCTAATGGACTGTCCAGCTTCTTCCGCGCGCTGGTTTGCCTCGCTGATAGCTGCCTCGTCGCGGTCCAGGCCGGTGACCTGATAGCCGCGCTGGGCCAGGCGGAGCGCGTGCCGCCCATAGCCACAGCACAGGTCGAGCACGCGTGTATAGCGCGGAAGTGGAAGCTGACGAGCAAGAAAAGCGACATCATCCTCAGTCCATTCGTCACTTTGTAGCGGCATATAGATCTGAAACCACAGATCTGAATATGTATTTGATTCCATATATATCCTGTGTTGCTCGTAGGGTTTGTTAGTGGGTGTATCAGGGTTCCCAATAAGAACGGAGACCCTTTGTTTCGTACTTATTGTGCCATAAAAACTAATTCGGGTCCAGCTTTTCTCCACATCTCATGACGTCCAGGCGTTCGTTAGCCAGATCAGCCCATCTGCCAGGGAGCCGCGCCAGCAGGTATAATCGTGCCCACCATTATACTCGCTGTAGGCCACACCATAGCCTTTTGCCTCCAGCACGTCGCGCATACGTCGATTCATCACGACCATATCCTCGGTGCCGCTACGTTCCAGCAGACCTACTTCCAGGTAGAACCGCAGCGGCAGTTTCGGGCTGGCCACAAACTGGCGAATCAACCAGGCCTCTTCATTGGGATCGCGTACTCCTTCGCCCTCGCGGGGATTCCAGCGAAAAGTCCCCGATTGCGAAAAGACATTGCCAAAGACCTCTGGCGCTGTAAATCCCGCAAAAGTCGCGCCCAGGCCGCCATAACTGGACCCCGCTACAATAGTACGTGCTGGATCGCTCGTCACATGGTAGTGTGAGCGCACCCAGGGCAGCAATTCCTGTTTCAAATATGCGATGAACGGTTCATGGCAGGGAAGCTCGCGGCTGCGCGTTTTCTGATCCAGCGAATCGGGCAACGCGGCCACCAGCGGTGGAATCTTCCCCTCAGCGATCAGGTTATCCAGAATGGTGGGGGTAGGCACATAGCCTGGATTAATGTAGGCAGGCCCATCAAAAACGAGATCATGGCTTTCTGGTCCGCCCGGCACTGGTCTTTTTCCGTGCCAGAGTGGGCAAGGCCTTTGCTGGTGTGAGTGTGATTTGCACTTTTTCGCCCCTGATTTCTCGGCATAACACATTTTGGATATGTTACAATGCAAGCGTTACAGACTGTCGCGCTCTGGCAAGCCATTTGAATGAGAGGAGGCCCTTGATGAAGCATAAACCTTATCAGAGGCTCTTTATGTCTTTTTTCAACCAGAAACACCTCTATTCAGAAAGGTTTACCAACTATGTTTCTCTCAACTCGCGCATTGTTGCGTTTGCATATCGAGGCCGTGTGGGGTGTTCAACTGCCTCTCATTGAGCAGGGTGAGATCGAGCTGCTTCCCACCAGTAGCCAGCCACCCTGGAAACTCTACGCTGCCGACCTCGCGGAAGGCCGCGTGCATATCTGGCGGCGCGATGTCGTCCTGGCCGAGCGCGCGCCGTTGCTGACACGTTTAGTAGCGGCGTTGAATGTGCCCGCAAGCGCTGCACCCCTGCCGGGTGTGAGCCGCGAGGTCGCCTTTCGTCTGGCGGCTGCACCAACCATCGATGTGGCGACAGCCCACCAGCTTGCACGCCCGTTGACTTCCCAGGATGAAGCGCTGGTTGAGGCTTTCGATCCCGCCTTCATCCCGGACCTGCGCAACCCGGTGTGTGCTCCCTTGATGGGCGTGATTGTCGCGGGACGTTTGCTCAGTCTGGCTCATAGCTCGCGCCGCACAAACGTAGCCTGTGAGTTGGGCATCGATACGTTGCCAGAAGCGCGGCGCAGAGGATACGCGCTGGCCGCTACTGTGGCCTGGTCTGACGCCATCAACCGCGAAGGTCTGACGCCGTTTTATAGCGCGCTGGCGACGAATACTGCCTCGCTCAAGCTGGCTGGCGCGGCTGGTTATCGCGAGTTTGTGCGCGGAGGTACGCTTAACTAAATAAATCGGTGATAGCTCAGCAAGTAATTGCTGGTCTATCACTACCGTTTTCTGCAACGATTACACCGGTTTATTTAACTGTGAGTTCCAACCCTTGTACCAGGAATGCGCTGGACACCAGCAAAAGGCATTGCTTTTCTTCTTTTTAAGAGTTTACTGGCTTGCTACCCTGCTGACTGATAAGGTTAACAAGTTGCTGAAATTGGACAGTCATCTGCAACGTTAATTGCTGAATTTGCCCTTGCATTTGCTGCATTTCTGTTTTAAGAGCAGCATTATCACTATTCACCTGTTCAAAACGGGTGTTCATCTCTGTTTTGAGAGCAGCATTATCACTATTCACCTGTTCAAAGCCGCTATCAACCTTGCTCTCCAGATATTTGACATCGCCCTGGAGAGATTTGACATCGCCCTCGACGCGCTTGACGTCACTTTTGATTTCGCGGATATCCCTGTGCATAGCCGTCTGGCCAAAAAGAATATGGGCGGTATTTTGTTTAGTGCTCCCCATTTCGTCAAAAACGCGCTCAAATTGGTTTACCACCTGTTTTAGCGTGATGCTATTTTCTTTGCCAAAAGCATCCTGGTTTTTCCTCAAATCTTCCACTTGCTTCCCTTTCTTTTTTACGATGAACCATTTTCGAGAGATGCGATTTTTTACAATGTGTGTATATCATTATACTAATTCTTCGCTGAAATGCAACAAGCGAGCGGCTTTAAGCGTTTTTGCGAGATGATTTTTTGCCGGGCGTAAAGTAATGATCCCAGGCACACTTCCAGGCATAAAACACTTCCCTTATGTGTTACTCTAAGCAGAAAGTTTCATTTCCGCACGAGAATGTTGGACCTTACTCCAATGGAGCGAGCAGCCAGATCGCTGCTCGCTCCATTGGAGAGAAGTGAGGATAGATTGACTATGGCAAAATTGTACGATGTGATTATCATCGGGTCGGGTCCGTCGGGCTATACCGCGGCCATCTATGCGGCCCGCGCCAATTTATCGGTCTTGATGTTTCAGGGGTATAAGGTTGGTGGCCAGTTGATGGATACCACCGATGTTGAGAACTATCCTGGCTTCACCGAGGGTATCCTGGGACCAGATATGATGGAGGTCTTCGAGGCGCAGGCACGTCGCTTTGGTACCGAAATGCTGACCGAGGATGTCACCGCAGTCGATTTCAGCAAACGACCTTTCATACTCACTGCCGACTCCGGCCAGTATCAGGCGCGCGCGGTGATTATCTCAACCGGTGCCAGCGCGCAATGGCTGGGCCTGCCAAGCGAGGAGCGCCTGAAGGGACGAGGCGTGAGCGCCTGCGCGACCTGCGATGGCTTCTTCTTTAAGGGCAAGGATGTGGCTGTCGTTGGTGGCGGCGATACCGCGATGGAGGAGGCGACTTTCCTGACCCGTTACGCCAACCATGTGACGGTGATTCATCGTCGCGATAGCCTGCGCGCTAGTAAGATTATGCAGGATCGCGCCCGCAAAAATTCCAAAATCAGCTTTATCTGGGATAGCGAGGTTGTGGAGGCGCTGGGTGATGAAGCACTGACGGGTTTGCGTTTGCGCAACCTCAAAACAGATAAAGAAAGCATGCAACCATTCCAGGGACTATTCCTGGCCATCGGTCACAAACCCACGACCGAGCTGTTTAAAGGTCTGATCGATATGGACAAAGCCGGCTACCTCACACCGGTTGAGTTTACCATGACCAACATCCCCGGCGTCTTCGCGGCTGGCGATGTCACCGACCACCGCTACCGCCAGGCCGTTACCGCGGCTGGCGATGGCTGCCGTGCCGCGATAGATGCGGAACGCTGGCTGGAAAGTCTGGGAGAAGAGTAGAGGTTTACTGTGTGGGGGGGGGGGGGAAAAATATAATTTTGTTAGGGGCGCCCCACCAACAAATAATAAAATGAGGAGAAAATAAGAACTTCATCTTTGATAGGTATTTTTTATTTTTTTGTTTTTGTGGGGGGTTTTTATAAAAAATATTATTTTTCGCCCCGCCCCCACACAAAACATGTATAAAAGGGAGCGCGCGTGAGAAAAATTCAGGATGCTACAGCTTTTTGGCGGTAAATGTTCCATACGGGAGTGTAAGCAGCGCCCCACTGACCGTGCCGGTCTCATCTTGTTGGAAAACGAGACTGAAGCTGGACATGCCTTTGACGTGGAATTCTGTGCCTTTATAGGGGTCCATCTGGTAGTCTGGTTGCCCAAAAGCGGAAACTTGCAGCGCGTTTTCCCCTTTCAAAGCTACGACCATATCCGTGTTGAGCACGTCATAGATCCCCACAAACTGTTCCAGGAAGCTCTTCTCGCAGAGCTGCGGGTCGGGGATGCGCCGGAAGACGATTCTTTCATCACCATCTGGACAAAATCCGTGAAACCGTGAAGTCGAGCGTCTACTGTCTGTGTATCAAAATGTTGCATATTCTATCCTTTCTGAATGAAACAATTCTCTTGAGAACCTCGGCCCGCCCATTTACCAAAAACCACAATAGATTGTGCCGCTTGCAGCGTGCCCTGGCGTTCAGTGCAGCGTCCGGCACGTATCACGTACTTGAGTTTAGTGTATCATATTGATGTTTGAGGATGAAAGTCGGTGAGCGAAGATTGGAAGCGCGCCAGTCCTGCACAGCATGCAGCGTTCTTCTCGCCCCAAACGTGTTCAGAAAGGAACGATCAACCTTCCGTAGAAAAGGACCTCATCAATGAGTAATCATCATTCTCGTTTAAAGACGCACTCTAAGACAACGTTACTGAACGCCGCGCTAGCCGGCACGATTGCTACAGTGCCGATGAGCCTGTTCATGCTGGTAACTCAGCGTTTTTTGCCCAGGGGCCAGCGCTATGCCTTGCCGCCTGAGGTCATTATGGAAGAGGTTTCACAGCGCTCGCATGCCAGGTTGCATTGGAATAAGTCACTGCTTGTCGGCTCGTCACTGCTCTCGCACTTTGGCTATGGCGCGACTATGGGAGCGCTGTACACTCCTCTGGAGCGCACATCGTTTCTGCCAGCTCCTGTACGTGGTACGCTCTTTGGCCTGGGCGTGTGGGCCAGCAGTTATCTCGGTGCGCTCCCTCTGTTGCGTTTCCGGGCTGCGGGACATCGCGAGCCGGGCCACCGCAATCTGATGATGATTTTCGCCCACATTGTATGGGGGTCGGTTATGGGTGCAACCGCCGAGGCACTCGCGCACAAACACGCGTAGGACCATCGTGGTCGGGGCTAAGGTCGAGCATGTTGTACAATAGGCTATGAACAAAAAGCTGCAAGTTCTCCCGAAGCCGCTGGCAACGCCAGAGTCTGCGCGCCCAGGCTGGCATGGCCTGCTCTATGTCTGTGTGGCCGTGGCCTTTTTCTCGACCAGCGCGGTCTTTGTGCGCTGGTCCGCGCCGTTTAGCTCGGTGGAGATTGCGTTCTGGCGCCTGACTATTGCAGCGCTGCTGGTGGGTTTGCTGGGACTGGCAACGCGCACACCGCTTATGCTCAAGCGTCGGGAATTGCCGCGTTTCCTGCTCTATGGCCTGGTCACGGCCCTGCACTTTTTTCTCTATATCGCATCCCTCAGCTTCACCACGATTGCCCACGCCCTGGCGCTGGTCTACACCTCGCCAATCTTCGTGACGCTTTTTTCGACCCTCTTCTTGCGCGAGCCGCTGCCGTCCCGCAAATACCTGGGCATCGGCGTGGCAGTGCTTGGCGTGGCGCTGATGGCCGGTTTTCAGCCTCATTACACCGCCTGCAATCTGCAAGGGACGGGCCAGTGCATGGTGCTGGGCGATGGGCTTGCCCTGCTCTCAGCGCTCTGCCTGGCTACGTACTCTGTGATTGGACGTGGCGAACGGGGGCGCCATCCTCTCTTCCGCTATACCCTCAACGTCTACGGTCTGGCCGCGCTCTGGCTGCTGCCCGCCGCGCTCTACCTCGCCTTTCAACACGCCTATCCACTCTCGGCTGTGATTGCGGTCGTCGCGCTGGGCATCTTCCCGCTTGGCCTGGGCCATACTCTGTATAATGCGGCAGTGCGCAGAATTCACGCCACTTACGCCAGCCTGATCGCCACACAGGAGGTGACGGGCGGCATTCTTCTAGGCATCTTCCTGCTCGGCGAGATCCCCTCACCACTGACGCTGCTTGGTGTTGTGGTCACGCTGGTGGGTATTCTGGGCGTCTTGCTCTAACAACACCTCTACAAACGCCAGATTTTCGCGTTCGTGTACACGACATCTGCTGACGTCGTCGAAGAGGCGCTCGATACGCCTATAGCACCACTGCTATACGTCGCATCCTGCACCATCGTCAGAAATTTCTGGTTGACATAAAAGTAGAGCTGGCTGCCTTGAGCAATCGCGGTGATCGTATTCTTCTGGTCAGCAACAAACGAATTGGCAGAACCATTGCTCAGTGGGGCGGACAACTGGTGACTCTGACCCTTATAGACCCGGTACTCGCCGTTGGGGTAGATATGGAAATAGTAGATGTTAGCTCCCGCGGAATTGCTACGCAAAATGAGGCCACCGCCATCGCCAGACAGGATTTTCATCTCAACCTGCAAGGCGACATTGCTAAAACTTCCCAGATTCGACACGCAATAGGCGAAGTGATGAAGATCCTGAATGTGCACGTGTAAACCATCTGCCTGGATCGTGCATCCAAAGGTTGGCTGGTCAAAGGTCTCCCATGAACTTGTTGTTGTATCTTGTAGGGTATCAGTGAATGTCGGGGTCTGGCTCGTGACCCGCTTATATAACTGATCGGGAGTGCCCGTGGTTTGCGTTTGAGCTGTGCTATTCTTCCCCTGCGCGATATGGACGCTCACGAATACACCGCCAAAGATCAGCAACGCCGCCAGTAGACCCAGCAGTAGCATGACACCCAGTGACATACCCTTCCGTTTGGGCGCGGGCGCCAGCGGCGGGGGAAGCATGCCTGGCACATTGGGATACGCACCTGGCACAGGTGGATAGACGCCGCCAGATCCATAAACGTTCGGCGCAGGTGGCATAGGTGGATAGGTGCTGACAGAGCCATATACGCCTGGTGCAACAGACATCGGCGGGTATGGGTGTCCTCCAGGAGCCTGGTGCCCGCTAAACTCGGTCCACCCGGCTTCCATCGCAGGCGCTCCACTCATTGGCAGCTGTGGTGCTAGAAATGCCGGGGTTGTTGCTATGCCTGGTTGAGGCGTCACAGGTGCTTGCCCACCCATGTTCGCGCCGCACTTATAACAATAGAGCGTGTTTGCTGGCCACGCAGTTCGACATCTGGGACAGAGTATCATAATGGCTCCCTCCGAGCTAAAGTAGCAATGCTTCATTTCTCGTGACAAAAGATAGAACGCATGGATATATATGGCCAGTATAGCACAGATTAGAGCGGTGCATCCCTTTCAATCTGCTTACGGCTCGTTCTCAAACTGAATGAACTCTTTTGGCTCTGGTGGTCTTTCCGGTAGGAGCTGCCCGTAGCGCTTTATAAAGTCGCCGATCCTTCCTGTTTCATCCAGAACCAGCGCGTAGATCTTTTTATAATAATCTTTCCGCTCAAGTATCTGGCGCGCAATTTCATCTCCGAATAGTTCTATCAGACCCCGGTATTCCAGGTAGTTGACCGGAATATGGAGATAGTTAGAGAATTCGTCTCCACACCCATCTGGAATGCCAATGGGCAATTGAGGATATATTTGGCGAAAGGTATTCATTGCCTTTCCCCCATCTTCGAAGTGTTCCACAAGCGTAAGAAACCAGTGAATCTGCTCATGAATGTATGTCGAGATCAGTTGTTGAGCATCATCGAGATGTTTGGTATGAAGCGTGAGAATGGGGTGGCTGTGTGGAATAGCGTTTCTATCAATCTGGATCTGCTCCGTATACAACCATTTATCAAGAGGATACTGTTCCAGCACGTGTACTAACTGATCCCTTGTCTGCTGCTCGCGTGGGGTGCCGTTCACCAGGGTAATCTCTGGCATGCGGGAATGTGGCTGGCTCATATATCCTCCTCCTTGTTGAGCTGGATCTCCTCTTAAGTAGACGCATGGAAAACGTCGTTAGTATAGAGGAGCGGGAACAAAAATGCAAGCAGAAATGCGCAGTGAACAGGCACATACCAATCTGTAAGTTGCTCAGCCTATCACCCTACGCTAAGCAGGTAATTTGCTCGATAACTATAAGGGAAGAGGGTCTCTTGTCTTATGGAATAGGAGAAGAGCTATGCGCCAATTTGAAAAATATACACCGCAGGCCCAACAGGCGATGACCTATGCGCGCGAAATTGCTTTGCAGTTTCAACATCGTATGATCGGCCCTGAACATCTCCTTCTGGGGATCATCAGGACGCGCGACCTGGTCATCGAGTCGCTGTTTGCGCGCCTGCAAGTAGACACGATGCGTCTCTGCCAGGCCATTGGTTTTGTGATCGGGCGTGGCGGCAATCGGGGTTTGGCCAGCGAGCCGGTGTTGAATGCGTTGACGCAGGCAGCTCTCGCGCGCGCGGAGAAAGAAGCCGCCGCCGTCGATGAACTCTGGGTGGGTATTGAGCACCTGCTGCTGGGTTTGCTGGACGACGATGAGAGTATCGCGGCCAGTGTGCTGGAAAGTTTTGATGTGACCCTCCTTGCGGTTCGCCAGCATTTGCAATTTTTGTTTCGCTACGGTCACGAGCAGGCCTTTTTCCTGGCCCAGTACCAGATGCGTTACGCCGAGACGCCTCTGCTCAACCAGGTGAGCCGCGATCTCACCGCCGAGGCTCTGACGGGTTCACTTGACCCGCTGATCGGGCGTGCTTCTGAGCTGGAACGCACTATGCAGATTCTCTCGCGGCGCACGAAAAACAACCCGGTGCTGATTGGCCCCGCCGGTGTTGGCAAAACTGCTCTGGCGGAAGGCCTGGCTCAGCGCATCATCGAGGGCCAGGTGCCCGACAAATTGCAGCGCGCGCGTATTGTCTCGCTGGATGTGAGTCTGCTGACCGTTGGTGCGCGTTTCCGTGGAGATTTCGAGGAACGTTTGCAGTTGTTGCTCAAAGAGGTGGTGCAGGCGGAAAATCTGATTGTGGTGATCGATGAGCTGCAAACGCTGCTGGGAACAGGCGTGGCGGATGGTTCGGTGGATATGGCGAATATGTTCAAGCCCATGCTGGCACGTGGCGAGTTTCGTTGTATCGGCGCGGCCACGCTCGACGATTATCGCAAAGCTATCGAGAGCGACCCCGCCCTTGAGCGGCGTTTCCAGCCGATTATGGTGGCCGAAACCACGACCGAGGAGACACTGGATATTCTGCGTGGCCTGCGCACACATTATGCTGACTACCATCAGGTGACGATTACCGACGAGGCTTTACAGGCCGCGGTACAACTCTCGAATCGCTACCTGACCCAGCGTTTCCAGCCCGATAAAGCCCTCGATTTAGTGGACGAGGCTGCCGCACGCGCCTGTATGTATCTGTCGGTTGTCCCTGCGCCTGTGCGCCACTTGCGCGAGGCGTTGGGGCGCGTGCGTTTGTACAAGGATGAGGCTATCCAGCGGCACGATTATCCCCTGGCCCTGTGCAGCCGCAAGCAAGAACTGCGTTTAAGCCAGAAATTGCGCGATTCGGAGCAGCGCTGGTCCGCTTTGCGCACCCATGATCGTCCGGTGGTGGGCGCGCGCGAGATCTCTGAAATTGTGGCGCTCTGGACCGGTATCCCCCAGGGGGAGATCACGCTCACCCAGGCCGAGCGCCTGCTGCGCCTGGAAGAAGATTTGCATAAGCGCGTGATCGGGCAGGATGAGGCCGTGCAACTGGTGGCACGTGCTGTGCGCCGGGCCTACGCCGATATCCGTGACCGCAGCCGACCAATTGGCTCGTTTCTCTTTGTTGGCCCCAGCGGTGTGGGCAAGAGTGAACTGGCGCGCACCCTGGCCAGCACCCTGTTTATGGACGAAAATGCGCTGCTGATCCTGGATATGTCGGAATTTATGGAACGCCAGAACGCGGCCCGCCTGGTCGGTTCGCCTCCAGGATACGTGGGCTACGACGACGGCGGCCAGTTGACCGAATTTGTGCGCCGCCACCCCTATTGCATCGCTCTTTTTGACGAGATTGAGAAAGCACACGCCGATGTCTACGATCTCTTGTTGCAGATCTGTGAGGACGGGCGTATTACCGACGCGCGTGGGCGGGTCGTGGACTGTAAAAATACCATCATTATCCTGACCTCGAACCTGGGCACAGAACACCGTCAGCCGGGTCAGTATGCCTTTGCGCCCCCGGCCACTTTTGCTCAGGCCTCATCTACGACCATGCGCACCCAGGCTTTGAGCGCGGTAAAAGACTTTTTTCCGCCTGAACTGTTTAATCGCCTTGACGAGATCGTCTTTTTCCATCCCCTGGAGCACGCACATCTGCGGCGCATCGTCGATCTCTTCATCACCGATACCGGGCGGCGTTTGGCCCGGCACGCCATCGAACTGCAAGTCAGCACGGAAGCGCGCGAACTGCTCATCGCGCAGGGATACGAACCCGCCTATGGTGCGCGCCCCCTACGTCGTGCCGTGCAGCGCCTCCTCGACGATCTGCTCGCCGAGTCCATCCTGCACAACACGCTCGCGCCCGGCGACCTGGCCCTGATCGAGGTCAATGGCGACCAGCTCGCGGTGCGTGTCGCTGCCTCCTCACTGGTCAGCGCCGGGCGCGTCAGAGCGCGCTAACGCAACGATTCAGCCTGAAGAGGAGGTCCAATCAATAACTCAGCATTGTGGGAAGGCTCCCCTTCATCTGTCGAGCACTGGATGGTGAGCATACAGTGTGGTTGCCCTACTGCTAATTTCTCACTTTATTGTAAAATCCTTCTCTATACAATAGAAATCTTCTCCCCTTCTCCTTTTAGTTTCGACCTTCCCTTGCGTCTAGAAGTTACATAACAGGCATTCATCCGAATGCCACCAACGTTTTGGCATGGGGAGGCTTATTATGAACATCCAGCGAAATCCTGGAGATTATCTCCACGAGGGCAGAGCAGTCGGGCACTATCAGCTCGTTCATCAACTGGACCAGCGGCATATCATCGAGATCTGGCAAGCGCAGCATGTTCCGCTGCACAGGCCGGTGGCTCTGAAAATCCTGCCTCTGCATGCTTTGTGCGAGCAGGAGTTTTTGCTTTATGAGGCGCGTTTGCTGCGCGAGGCCGATGCGCTGGCAGAATTCCACCACCCGCATATTGTCGGGTTCCGCGACTACGTTCTGTGGCGGCCTTTCCTCATGATTATCATGCAGTATGCTCCTTATGGCTCTCTCGCGCGCGTGCATCCGACTGGCCATAAACTGCCGCTTTCCCTGGTGCGCCTCTATGTCGAACAGATTGGCTCGGCCTTGTATACGCTGCACGAGCGTGGCCTGATTCATCGCGATGTGAAGCCGGGCAATATCCTGCTATTCGCTCCACGTCATACCCTGCTCGCGGACTTCGGCCTGGCTATCGATGATCCCACGCGTGGCCACAGACGGCAGCTCCCCAGAGAAGGGACCGCCGCGTATATGGCTCCGGAACAGTATGACGGCTACCCCTGCGCCGCCAGTGACCAGTATGGCCTTGCGACCAGCGTGTACGAATGGTTGAGTGGGCATCGACCTTTTTCGGGCGATAGCGCGCATATGATGTATCACCGCGCGCGTTTTGCGCCGCAACCTGTGCGCATTTCCCGTCCCGAACTACCCCTGGCCGTCGACAAAATTTTGCGCACCGCGCTGGACCCCGATCCCACACGGCGCTATCCATCTGTGTGGGACTTCGCTCGCGCCTTCTCCGCCGTTACACGCACCATGCGCCCTCCGCTCGTGCGTGGATACCGTGGCGCGCGCTTGCCCGATACAGCGGAACTGGACGCAGTGCGCCCCTTTCTCGCGCAACGCACTTGTCAGACGGGCGAGCAGCGTGTTGTGACACTGGCTGGGCCACGTTGATAAAGTCCTGGCGCGCAGCACTATTACGCGAGGTCGCTTCTCAGCTGCACACCTGCTCTCCCTATGGTTGAAGCCAGAGATCTCACAACACGATACACACACGGCCTGGAAACCTTCCTGGTTCCAGGCCGTGTGTGTATCGTGGATGTATGAGGCGAGGCGGGTCGCCCTTTTGTTTTGCCAGCTTTAATGTAACACCACAGAGAGCACTATAATCCCACTCAGTACCAGGAATACCAGGATGCCGATGATCAGCAGGATGCCGACGCGGGCGTAACGCAAGCTATAGTCCATGTCGGGCTGCTCCACTTCGTACGCAGGTTGCACCCGAAATGACTCAGCGCTAAAAGATGCTATGCGACGAAATGCACGTGAACGAACCCTGGCCACACCTTGCGTGTAAAGATACATATTCAAAGCATATCCGACAAAAATGAACACACTCAGCACTGCAACCGTAAACAGGAACGTGACCATTGTGATGTCTGCCTTTCCAGATTCCCTGATCCTGGTATGTATGAACGTGTTTCAAAGCGTTCCACATAGTAGAGACGCAACTGTGCCGCCAATATAAAATGCCAGGGTCAGGGAAATCTGAAAAACGTCCATCCCATTTAGAGAATTGCTGTGACTTTGCGCCGTTTGCCGCCTCGCAAGAAACTGATTACCAGTGTCTGGCCCGCGCTGTGACGATGCACAATACGTTGTAAATCACGCGGCTCAGTCACCGGCTCATTCGCCGCGCCGATGATGATATCCATGCGTTTCAACTACGCCAGATCCGCCGGACCACCAGGCCGAATCTCCAGCAGCTCCATGCCGGTCAGTTGTTCC
>CAXUEY010000024.1:0-26587 GCA_964250225.1 uncultured Ktedonobacteraceae bacterium
TAAAACCCCTTACCTAGCAGACTACGTGCGATGACCACACGCTGGATCTGGTTAGTGCCCTCGTAGATCTGCGTGATCTTGGCGTCGCGCAGCATGCGCTCGGCGGGATATTCTTTCATGTATCCATAGCCACCCAGGATCTGGATGGCGTCGTTGGTCACGGCCATTGCTGCGTCGGACGCGAAGAGCTTGGCCATCGAGGAGTAGCGCCCAAAGTTGGGGTCGTCCTGGTCGAGCAGCTCGGCGGCGTTGTAGACCAGCAGGCGCGCGGCCTCGACCTTTGTAGCCATATCAGCCAGCATAAACTGAATGCCCTGGTTGACGCCAATGGGCTTTTTGAACTGCACACGCTGTTTGGCGTAAGAGACCGCCAGGTCGAGCGCGCCCTGCGCGATGCCCAGCGCCTGCGCGCCGATGCCGATGCGCGTGCGATCAAGGGTCATCATGGCGAGCTTAAAGCCCTCACCCTCGCGGCCCAGCAGATTTTCCGCCGGCACTTCGCAATCGTTGAACATCAGCTCGGCAGTCTGCGAACCCTTGATGCCCATCTTATCCTCGATGCGTCCCACCGAGAAGCCGGGGAAGTCCTTCTCAACGATAAAACCGCTGATGCCCTTTGTACCCGCGTTGCGATCAGTAATCGCGAAGATCGAATTGACCTGAGCAAGGCCGCCGTTGGTGATGAAGCGCTTGGAGCCATTGAGGATATACTTGTCACCCTTGCGCACCGCGAAGGTCTGCATGGCCGCTGAATCGGAGCCAGAGCCGGACTCGGTCAGACCATAAGCAGAGAGCCACTCGCCGGTTGCCAGCTTTGGTAAATACTTGCGCTTCTGCTCCTCGGTGCCAACCAGCATAATGGGCATGGCTCCCAACTGCTGCACAGCCAGGATCAGGCCAGTAGTAGCGCAATGGCGCGAGAGTTCCTCGATGGCCGTCACCACCGCCAGTTCGCTTGAACCGAGGCCGCCATATGCTTCAGGGAAAGGCATCGCCAGAATATCCTGTTGAGCCAGCAGTTCTTTCATATCCCAGGGATACTCCCCTGTGTGGTCAATTTCAGCGGCTCGCGGGGCCACGCGCTCCTGAGCAATCTCGCGAATAGTCTCTATCAACGTCTGTTCATCTTCGGACAGATGGGACACGGCCATGTGGATGTGCTGCCTTTCTAAACGCCTGGAAAACGTCTATGCTGTATGGGTGAATAAGTAGCCTGCAAGTTGCAGACCTATTATAGCACTCGGAAGCGAGCAAGCAGAACAACATATGACCGACGGCATTGCTCCGCTATACTGAGGGCAACTACTCTGGCTTATAGCCCCACATAGTCAGCAAGATATAAAGAGTGCAGAAATCCTCTTCATGCATCTCAGCCAGAGCCTGCTGAGAGAGATCGCGCCACTCAGTAGCGGTGAGATTTCCTGTCTTGACGATCAGCGGTTCAATAGCCCGGAAAGCGATAGTCAGGTCATCATGGTACCCATCGCGGGCCTCGGTGCCAGCAGAGAAGTCGACGGCGTGCGCCATCTTCCCGATGCGCTGCAAACCTGCCTGGCGGAAAAAACGTGGGAGCATGTGGATAATGCCATGATGCAGGTGATTGGGCGAAAAATTATGACCAGTCTGGCTCATGGCTCGATGGAAAAGATGACAGCTTCTCTCAAACGCCGGCTTATTTGACAGACCCCAGTCAAGTTCAGTCAGGCGCACGATACCACCAGGGCGCAGGATACGCAGGCACTCGGCGAACAGTACTGACCACATATTCGTAGGCATAAAAGGGCTGATAAAACGCGCGTTCACCAGGTCAAAGGAGGCATCCTCAAATGCAAGTGGCTTGAGGACATTCATGACCTGGAACGTCGCGTTCTCGCATTGCCGCACGCGCGCCTGAGTATTGGCATAGGCGATCATTCGTTCGCTAATATCAATGCCAACGACCTGTATATCGGTATGGTGAAAAGCCATTTCCAATGCCCAGCCGCCAGGTCCACAGGCCACATCGAGCAGCAACTGCACATGGCTCAAATCGAGTTGTTCGGGAAACAGCCCTCCCATATGCTGATTCAGTTGTTGATCCTGACGTATCAGACGCGCCATCTCCTCCGCACTTTCAGCATCAATAATATATGTACTTTCCTCTCTCTTCCCACCCAATTGCTTCTTCCCATTCGTCTGCTTCTTTTTGCTACCCAATTGCTTTTTCCCACTCAATTGCTCTTGTGCCATATGTACACCTTTCTATCCAGGATACTCAGTTCGACATGAGTGCGCCTATTCCAGTTTATATCCCCACACAGTCAATGGCAACCACATGCCACAAAAATCCTGTTCATACATTGCCATCAGGGCTTGCTGGTAAAGTTTACGCCATGCTTTAGACGTGAGAATGTGCGTCTTGACGACAATAGTTCCTAAATTCTAGCGAATTCTGACACAGGGCCAGAAACCACTGGTATTTTCAGCTTTGTGAGGGGAATGACAATCCTCACGGGATGGACTACACGAGGCTTCGCCTCACCATCCTCTACTCCCTCAGACCCGAAGGCGTTAGGAGCTACTTTTCTCACGGTAATGCGTAACATACCGCCAGGGCGCAGAAGGCGCCGACACTCCAGAAACAGCTTTGGCCACATCTCCTGATGCATAAATGCAGCAATGAAACGCATGTTTATGAGATCAAAGGAAGCATCCTCAAATGCGAGCGGCTTGAGCGCATTCATGGCGCTCTCTCAGGCGCCTTTGCACCATACATATATCTCTTTCTATTTGACATACTCAGGCAGGATCGTTCTCTCCGTCTCCCAAAAAACCTGGAGCAGCACGTCTTCCAGATCCTGCCAGACAAGGCGACGAGCCTCACGCAATGTGATCGGCGCTCCCCGGCCATTGGCTTCAGCAAATTTCTGTGAGATGCGCCAATTGTAGTCAGTAAAGTAAGGGGCCTGAAGCTCATACGCAGGCATGGTCTCCAGCGCAATCTCTTTGTGTACATCAAAGAACTCCTCTGGCTCAAACATCAGGGAAGCCAGGTGGGAGTAATGTTCAAGCACAGTGAGATGTGGCGGCGTAAAAAAACACGCCTGCGTACTGGCAGCAAGCAGGGCGCCAGCGACATTGGTCTGGCACAAAATGGGAAAAGCCGCCGCGCTCTGTTCGTTCTCCATCCAACGCACAGGAAAGTCTGTCACCTCATCCCTGCTATTCACCACACACTGGCTCGCCTGGCTAACCGCGTGGCCTACCAGTGCTTCAGCACCGAGGAATAACGGCTTCTCTGGCAAGTCGTGCGGCCAGGGCAGAGTCCCCAGACCGCCAATCTCACGCAAGCTACGCACCTGGCAGCCCTGATGCGGAGGGACACACGCCACAACGCTGATGGTAAAACCGTGGCGCTCAGGGTCAAGGTGCTCAAGCGCCTGCCGCAAGACGAGATCCTGCACGGTCTGACGGCAGATCGGCTGAGGGGTAAAAACGGCAGCATGCAGAGCACGCGCATAAAATTCCGGGGGAATCTCAATAGAAAAGCGGTCTGGCGGGATGTTTTCCTCTACCAGATGGGGAAAATCGCGGATGAGCAAGCGCATAAAGAGGGGATAGCTCCCCGATGGCAGGGCTTTGAGCAACAGCCTGATGTTCTCATCGCGAGGCCTGGAGATACTCTCGGCCCAACGCTGTAAAGTGATCGGCCTGACACGCACCGCTTCCGCCATGCGCTGTTTCTCTTGCGGATCTTCTATCAATTGCGCTAAATATTCCTGCCAGGTTGA
This sequence comes from uncultured Ktedonobacteraceae bacterium, assembly GCA_964250225.1. Lineage (GTDB taxonomy): Bacteria > Chloroflexota > Ktedonobacteria > Ktedonobacterales > Ktedonobacteraceae > Paraktedonobacter. The sequence continues at coordinate 3,771 of CAXUEY010000024.1, forward strand.
TGGCTCTTCTTGCAAGTTACTCATATGGCCCTCTGTTCTCTGGCTGGCTCGCCTGGCCAGCAGTGATGTCACGCCTGCACAACGCTTATACCGACCTTGTGACATTCCTTCCGTGATATAGAGTAACATTTTTTGGCGCAAAATACAACTATATCTCTCTAAAAATTCTTGTATAACAATACATTGTAAATACGTTGTTATACAAGAAACTACAAATGGCTGGTCAATCTGGCGGTCGCAATGCCATTACCGATGCCCATGAGCCAGTGGTGGGGCCATCACCTCAACTTGCTTGTAGACATAGGTGTTGGTGCGGGGAGAGAACTCGCCAGGCCGATCCCAGAGCGCTGTGATTGTGAGATGAATCACCTCGCGGAAGACATCCGGCAACCGCAGCGCCTGGGCCTGGATCTCGTCTGACAGGCGCAGAGGATAGCTCAAGAATTGGCACGCCCGTCCGCGGCCAGCCAGTCTATGATTGCTTGATTTACCTCTGCCGGTTTTTCGCGCTGGACATAATGCCCGGATGCGGGGATGACGCGCAGAGTGGACCCGGCGATCTGGGCGTGCAGGTATTCGCTATACTTCACCGGCGCGTTGCGTTCTTCCGCGCCACACATAATCAGGGTGGGCAGATGCTGGATCTCCTGGAGCCGTCCCATCACATCGAAGGTATTGCAGGCCAGCAGATCGCGGTAAAGTATGCCCGGCGGCTGCTTTGTTTGTTCGCTGACCATTTGTGCTGACAGCGCGGGATCGCTCTTCTCCCCGATAGAGAGTTTTTTCAAGGAGAGCAAGGCCTGCTCCGGCTCTGTACGCGCGGCCTCCAGCAGCGCAGGCAGTACTCGCATGCGCGCGCCCGTGCCGATCAGAACGAGGCCGCCCAGTTGCGCGCCATAGGTCAGCCCCATCTCCAGAGCGATCAGCCCGCCCAGCGAATGTCCCACCACGATGGGCCGCTTCAGATGCAGCTCGTCGGTGATGATCGTGTGAACCGCGTGGGCGTAGTCCAGCGCGCTGACCTGCTCTGGCAGACTATCGAGTCGCGCGCCATGCCCCGGCAAATCGAGAGCGTGCGCGCGCGTGCCAAAATACGCGACCTGCGCTTGCCAGGCCCGCGCACTATCGCCCGCGCCGTGAATAAATACGAGTGGATTGTTCATAGGATGTAGCTCCTTTGCCTGGTGAAATAGTCAATATTGAGAAGGTTATTACTCGGACGGAGGATATTGTAGCTCATAGAGAAGATCAGCGCCATAGGCTTGTATGCAAGGAGCAGCATGGAGCCGCCTTAGGCCCTTCTCGACTCATTGGTTGGGATCAGGCGAAACAACATCCATACTACGGTTTCCATCAAGGCTATGATTATTTGCTGTGTTTATTGCTTGCCCTTTCCTCCCTCTAAAGTATGAGATGCAATCAATCGCACGCGTGATCTCTGAGCAAGCAGGTACATGTTACACTTTGCCTATCAGCGCGAGCTAATGAAATTTTAACAGCAGTATTATGAAAAGGATGCATGATCCATGAAAGAAAGCGAACTTGAACGAGCACGACCTGCAATTATCACCACAACTGGTTTGAAGAAGACTTTTGGTAAATTAGTTGCAGTCAACGATCTTCATTTGGATGTCAAACGCGGGGATGTCTTTGGCTTTCTGGGGCCTAATGGATCGGGGAAGACAACAACTATCCGCATGCTATTAGGGCTGCTCAGGCCAACCTCCGGCAGCATACACATCTTTGGCCTGGATAACTCGCAGCATTTACAGGCAATTCTGCCACGCATTGGTGGGATTATCGAAGCACCAGTCTATTACAGCTATCTCTCAGGACGCGAAAATTTGCGGATCTTTGCCCTGGCTTCAGGCATGCGCGACAGCGCAAAAACACGGCGGCGTATCGATGAAGTATTGGCGATGGTCGATCTTACCGCGCAGGCGAAGGACGTTTGTAGCAAATACTCGCTCGGCATGAAACAGCGCCTGGCTATTGGGATGGCGCTGCTCACCGATCCAGAGATGGTGTTGCTGGATGAACCAACCAATGGACTTGATCCAATGGGCGTTCACGAAATGCGCCAGATGATCCTGCGCCTGGCTGCGAGCGGCAAAACCGTCATTCTTTCCAGTCACCTGCTTTACGAAGTGCAACAGGTTTGCAATCGCGTGGCGATCCTCCAGAAAGGGCATGTCGTTATGCAAGGCGAGGTAGACGACCTTTTGCGGAAGAGCGAGCACCTGCTGGTGCGTATGAACACATCCATCGAAGCCCAGGCTGCTCAGATCTGTCTGCGCGCAGCCCGCTTGAGCTGGCTCGCGCAAATTGAGCAGCAGAACGAGACGCTTGAAATCGCTGCTCCGGCCTCACATGCCTCCGAGATTGTAGACCTGCTGGCTGAACAACACCTTTACCTGGCAGAGATTCGCCCACAACAGAGCAGTCTGGAGGACATTTTCATGGACCTGGTCGCAGCAAAAGAAGAGAGAGCAGGCATGGCGGCACTGGCGTGACTTCTCCTTTGCCTATAAATAGCATAGCCTCCGACGCGGAAATAGAATATAGCATGCTCCAGAAGCGTTCTTCACAAAATAGCTTCTCCACATCATAATTTGTTCATTTAAATATGAAAGAGGATATCGATATGATCACACCTTCGCCCTCGGTTGAACAGCTTTTTCCATCACAGGCTCGCGCCGCCTCCGTTGATCCTGGCAGATCAGATTACTTGAGTACACTCTGGCGTTTGACACGTGTAGAACTCTATAAGTTGCGCCGCCGGACCTATTCGCGCGTTGTCTTGTGGACGCTGGTGGGTCTGGTTGTTCTCTTCGCCGTGCTTATGGGGCTTACCGCGCATAACGAGGTTACCCGTTCTGCTGCCAGTCTGGTGCGGCAGTGTTCTGCTCACGTCACCAGTTTTTGTACTACACAGCACTATAGCCCGGCGCAACTCGCGCAGATCAAAGAAACAGACCTTCAATCTCACGCAGATATGTTGGGTTTTCCACATGCTCTCCATTTTGTGATGCAGATTTTTAGCTATAACCTGGTCGCTATCCTGGGCCTGCTCTTGCTAGCTCCAATCATGGGGACGGAGTATACGCTGGGTACGATTCGCTTGTTGTTGACGCGCGGTCCCACACGCGTGCAGTGTGTATTGGGAAAAGCGTTTGCGAGCCTGATTTATATAGCAGGGGTTCTAGCATTGCTGATACTGGCTTATATCATCGTAGGCATGCTGGTTTATCCGCTGGCTGGTGTACCCTATACTTACATTTTCGGCCACTTCCACGACGCGCGTTTCGGTACAATGTTTGGAAATGATCTCTGGCTGGTTGTCATTGCTCCTCTCTACTGGTATGCCTTTGGGGTCCTGGCGCTCTTTTTCGGCACTCTGGGGCGCTCCACGGCGGCGGCGATTAGCGCAGTTATCGGCTGGCTCTTTTTGGAAGAGGTGATGCCTTTCCTGGTGGGCTTTCTCATGAACTTCGCCGCGAGCGGACCGGTGCATGATGTGCTGAAAGCCGTCCCGGATTACCTGTTTCTCGGTAATCTGAATACACTGCTTGCGAATCGCATCCATGCAGCTGCGGGACAGAGTATCGCCGCGTCTTCCGACCTGCACGCGGCTCTTGTAGTTGGCACTTACTTCGTACTTCTGATTGGCGCATCCTGCCTGATTACGATGCGGCGGGATATTACGAATTAGTGGTCTGAATAACGTAACGAGCGGGGTATCTGAGCGGATGCTCCGCTTGCACACGTCCCCCCAAGATAGTCCTACATGCCCAACCCTTGTGTTTCGGTATACGTAAATATAGTAGGAGAGGCTTGACCGCGTACATCAGAGGAGAAAGATAGAATACACATGGGAATATTCTGGCTTGCTTTGTTGGTAGCGGCTCTGGTGGGCAGTCTGCTTATCTGGCGCAAACGGCGACGTTCATCAAAGCAGCGAAGCTGGCGCGAACGCTTCAGTGGCCTGCAATGGCGCATGACCTTCTCATATGTCTGGATCACAATTGCCCTGGTTCTGATAGGTTTTATGCTCTTAAGCCCTATCAGTTTTATACTTGTGGTAATTGTCATCCTGCTTGGCCCGATTATCTGGCTCAAAAATTGGCATAAATGGCGCGAGCGTTTCAGTAGCCTGCGATGGCACTCACCTTCAACCTATGCCTGGATTGCCATCGCACTGGTCGTGGTACTTCTTATCCTGTCTAACTCGGTGAATACTTTTTTCAGACAGGCAATGTTATGGGGGCAACCAGGCTCGCGCATCAATAGCATAAACACGGTAACTCAGGCAGCGCAGTCTTATGCCAATAGTATCACCCAACAGGCTCAGCATCACGCGCTCGGTGCGACTTTTCCCTATCCGCTAGGTCGGCCACTAACTTTCGATCCGGGCACCTATACCGACACTGACGCAAGTTCTTTTCTGCGCGCTGGGGAAGTTCCCTATTTGCCAAAACTCTATCCTGTCAATCAGCCTGTCACTTTTGCGCTGCTCATCGCGCCAGATCAACGCATTCTCTCCAGTTCCTATCCCGCGTGTTATCCAGTGGACAGACAGGTCAATACGCTTTTGCCTGTGCAAAGCCAGTGGATCGCGCAAGGCTTGCGCGGACACGCGCTGAATGGCACGTTTGGTGGTACCAATGGCACAATGATTTACGCTACGGCCAGCGTTTTAGGCGAAAATGCCCAGGTGGTAGGCGCTATTTACATCCAGGTGCCTCTTACGACATTACAAACAACTGGATCGACCCTTTTTTCATCCTTCTGGACTTCTCTAGGAATCTCGCTTTCGATTGCCCTGATCCTGCTCGTCGTCTTAGCCCCCTTTGGCGGCTTTTTTGGCTTTTTCTCTACACGTGGCCTGGTTAGACGCTTGAAAATGCTGGCTGACGCGACTACTCTGGTAGCCGATGGTGACTATCAACGACGCTTACAGATTGCGAGTAAAGACGAAGTTGGACAATTAGAATTGCAATTTAATCGTATGACAGAGCAATTGGGTGAGAGCGTGGCCCGACAAAAAACATTGGCCGGGGAGAATGCGCGCCTGGCTGAACGTTCGCGCATCTCACGCGAACTCCATGATGCAATTTCGCAGGATCTCTTTTCGCTCAGCCTGCTGGCTGGTGGCTTGCAGTGCGCGCTGCCAGCCGATTCGCCCTTGCAACACCAGGTGGATATACTGGAGCAAACGACCAATGATACTATTCGTGAAATGCGCGCGCTCCTGCTTGAATTGCGTCCAACCAGGCTTGAACAACTAAGCCTGGCCGAAGCTTTGAGCGAACTTGCCTCTGCATATAGGACGCGCCTGGGCATAGACGTCAACACTGATCTGGCGCATTTGCAACTGGAGCCCAGAAGAGAACATACGCTGCTGCGCCTGGCTCAGGAGGCTCTGGCAAATGCCGCTCGCCATGCTAACGCGACGGAGATTACGCTTACACTTGCACTGGAGGAGAGGGGGGTACTTTTTTGTGTGCGCGATAATGGGCGGGGTTTTCAGGCGAACGCTGAAAGCCTGCGTCACGGCCTGGGATTGCGCATGATGCAGGAGCGTGTCCAGGAATTGCATGGCATATTCAAGCTGGAGAGTACCCCTGACCAGGGTACCGATCTGGAAATACTTTTGCCTCTAGAGGAGATTGTATGATCAGGGTTGTTATCGTCGATGATCACGCTGTGGTCCGGCAGGGATTGCGCTTTTTGTTGGAGCAACAGGGGGAGATGCAAGTCGTGGGGGAGGGTGAGAATGGTGAGGAGGCGATCAAGCTGGCCGGAGATCTGCTCCCTGATGTGCTTCTGCTCGATTTGCTCATGCCGAAACTTGATGGAGTGACCGCGGTGCGCGAGATCAAACACATCGCTCCCGCGACGCGCATTATTGTGCTCACCTCTTACTTCGAGGATGACCAGATTTTTAGTGCCATCAAAGCCGGAGCAGTTTCGTACTTGCTCAAAGACATGCGCCCGCGCGATCTGGCGATGGCGATCCAGTCAGCAACACGCGGCGAGGCTGTCCTGCATCCTGTCGTTGCCGCGCGTGTTCTCAGCGAAATGCAAAATCAGCAGCAATCGCCCTTGAACGAGCTTACTCCACGGGAACGAGAGGTCCTGGTCCATATCGCTCATGGACGGACGAATCACGAGATTGCCGTTGAACTCCTGATTGGCGAGCAGACAGTGAAGACTCATGTCTCCAACATTCTTTCCAAACTCCACCTGGTAGATCGAACGCAGGCCGCTATTTATGCTTTGCAAAAGCGTCTGGTCCATCTCGATGAAGCTCTGGAGCAGGAAAAATAAAATCTTCCCTGCTCTTGCAATCATACCTCATGTAGGATATTCTTGTGATAAAGAGACGTCCAATACAACTCACTCCGTCTAACAACGTATTGAATATAGTATCTTTTATAGGGAGCGGTAAGCATGGCTGAAAGTGCGCGGAAAAAGGTGAGTAGTCCTCGGCAAAATCTGGGGCGGCTGGGTGAGCGTCTCGCCTCCAATACGCTGGAAAAGCGTGGCTATTGCATCCTTGAGCGTAACTTTCGCTGTCAGTATGGCGAGATCGACCTGGTAGCGCAAGAGAACGCTGATCTGGTCTTTGTCGAGGTGAAGACAAGGCGTGGCACGGTCTGTGGGCGGCCTGAAGAGGCGGTGACCGCGCGAAAGGCGCGCAAATTGCAGGAGGTCGCGGCCTGCTACCTGGATGGCCATAACCTGCCTGACTGCTCCTGGCGCATTGATGTGGTTGCGGTACAGTTCAGCCCTGGCGGAAGGCTGGAGGAGATTCGCGTCTATCAACATGCTATCACAGCATCATAAGTTCCATTTTCACGACAATTTGACATTTTTGAGTATAACAGGGGAGATTTCGTCATGGCAGATTTTCTAGATTCGGTTAAGAATAAGGTCAGCGCGGCGGTCAGTCGAACGAGCTGGGAGGCTCAGAAGCAGATGCGTGTGCGCAGCAAACAAACCGAGGTTGATAAACTTTTAGAGCAGCGTGAAAAATTGCTGAATGATCTGGCGCAGAGCGCCATCGAACTCTACCAGAAGGGCGCACTGACCGATGCCCAGCTCTCGCGTCTGTGCGCCAGCATTCAGGAGCTGGATCACGATGTACAGCAGCGCGAGACGCAACTGCTGGATATTAAAAAAGAGCCCTATCCGGTTCAGCAGCTCGGACCAGCCCCCACGACGGACTATACGCCGCCGACTTCCAGCTATGTGCCGCCCGCTCAGAATGTTCCCCAGCCGCCAACGCCTCCCTATGTAGCGCCGGCCCAGAAACCTCCTCAGTCACCGGCTGCCAGCTATGTGCCGCCCGCTCAGAAGATGCCTCAGCCACCGCCCGCTGCTCCGGCTTCCGCACGTGCCCCGCAGGGCCAGGCTCAGTTCGTGACTTGTCCAACGTGTGGCAATTCGGTGCGCGCGAACGCCCTGTACTGCCGCAACTGTGGGACGAAGATGCGCTGATTCACTGAAACTGTGTTATAATAGAGCATGCTTTTAGCAGGGAGGGAACGAAAATCCCCTCCCTGGTCTGGCAGGAGAAGGCGCATCAAAACGTAAAGGGTACACGATTGACCAGGAATGTTCAGGATGAGGGCGCTTGTACGCTCGATAGCATCAGCCATAGCGTGGAACAGACGCAGCGTCTGGGGATGCGCCTGGGTGAACTATTGCAGGGGGGAGAACTGCTCTTACTGGAAGGCCAGCTCGGTACCGGCAAAACGACGTTTACCCAGGGACTGGCTCTGGGCCTGGATATCACCGCCACGATCAATAGCCCGACCTTTACTCTGCTCAAAGAATACCGTGGTCAGGTGCGTTCCTCTCAGGCGGGAACACCGACCCGCGTCGGTCCGGCACTCTACCATTTTGATCTCTATCGCCTCGACGATCCTGCCGAAATTTTTGATCTGGGTTTTGAAGATTATTTTTATGGGAATGGCGTTTGTATTGTTGAGTGGGCCGATAGGGCTGACCTGTACTGGCCTGCCGATCACCTGCGTATTCGCCTCAAAATGTTGAGCGAGACGAAGCGCGGGCTTTTGTTTACTGCTGTGGGCGCTCGCTATTGTGAGTTGCTGCGGCACTTTCAAAAAAGAACCTATGTTACTCCTGGCTCTTGATACTTCAACTCGCCAGGCCAGCGTAGCTCTCTGCGATGAGGAACGCCTCTGCGGTGAATATACCTGGCAGGTGGGCAATAACCACAGTGTGGAATTACTCGAACGCGTTCAGCGCCTGTTTGCTGAAGGCGGTCTCGCGTTGTCTGCTCTGGATGGCCTGGCCGTGGCCATTGGCCCAGGCTCGTTCAATGGCGTGCGTGTGGCTGTGGCGACAGCGAAAACGCTGGCCTTTGCGCTGCGCAAACCGCTGGTCGGCGTGAGTACGCTGGAAGTTGCGGCTGCCCAGTATCAGCAGTGGCCCGGTCCCGTGTGCGCCGTGCAGGAAGCAGGACGCAGCGAGTTGTACGCGGCCTGTTATACGTTTGAAGGTCGGGAAAGCGCGGGCGTGGTGACATACTGTCCGCGTCAACTGGGTGATTACCAGCTACTTGCTCCTCCCGATCTGGTTGAGTATGCGCGTACACAGATCACGCCTCAACTTGAAATGGGTGGGGACGCGCTGGCCTATCTCTTTTGCGGCGAGATCAGCCCCGCTTCGCGCCAGGCGTTGCTCGCGCATATGCCGGAACAAGCCTTTTTTGGGCAAACCCTCCAGGCGGTGCGGCGCGCGTCCGTCCTGGCTAGTCTGGCCCAGCAACGCCTGGCCGAACAACGTGTGGACGATCCATTACTGCTGGAGCCGCTCTATATACGGCGTCCTTCGATTACGAGTAGCAAACGCAGACAGTCGCTTCTGGATGGAAAAGCCAGCCAGGCCGGTCAATTCAACCATCAGCCACAGAGAGAAAGAGGATCGGGTGCGTTACACCATTGAGCGTATGAGCATGTCAGATGTGCCTCGCGTTGTCGAGATTGAGCGTCTGGCCTATCCATCTACCTGGCCTCCCAGCGCGTATCGCAAGGAGCTGCAGGATAACCGCTGGGCGCATTATATCGTGCTGCGCGACCGACAGATTCCGCAGGAGAGCGTGACGGTGCCAGCGCAGGAGGCGGAGAAGCCCCGACGCTTCTTCTCACTCTCGTTTTTGCCGGGACGCACCACGGCGACGGTTGCCTCCCCTGATCTGGCCTCGATTGTCGGTTTTGCCGGCCTCTGGTTGATGGTGGATGAGGCGCATGTGACGACCATCGCGATGCACCCGGATTTTCGGCGCCGTGGCCTGGGCGAGTATATGTTGGCCAGCCTGATCGATATCGCCTATGAAATCGGCGCCAAATGGGTCACGCTCGAAGTGCGTGTAACCAATTATAATGCTCAAAATCTCTATCGCAAATATGGTTTTCGCGAGGCTGGCCTGCGCCATCGCTATTATAGCGATAATCAGGAAGATGCCTTGATTATGTGGACGGATGAGATTCATTCTCCGGCCTATTGCGAGCGCTTCCAGGAGCTGAAAAACGCGCTCCAGATGAAACTTGCTACCCAATAGATAAACAAAAGCTCATTTTACTCTTAAAAAAACGAACTATATAGATAAGGCGAAGTAGCTGTATTGAGGGTTAAACAGGAAAATTATGCTGATACTTGGGATCGAAAGTTCGTGCGACGAGACGGGGGCTTCTATTGTGAAGGATGGCCGCTATCTACTGTCCGATGTCGTCGCCTCACAGATTGAGATTCACAACCGTTACGGCGGCGTGGTGCCCGAAGTGGCCTCGCGCCAGCAGTTAACGGCGATTTTGCCTGTGATCGAGACCGCGCTAGAGCAGGCAGAGTGTGGTTGGGACGAGATCGATGCGGTGGCCGCGACCTATGGGCCAGGCCTGGCCGGTTCTTTGCTGGTCGGGCTGACGGTGGGCAAGACGCTTTCCCTTGCCTACAACCTGCCCTTTCTCGGTGTGAATCATCTGGAGGCGCATATCTATGCCAACTGGCTGCATCAGCAAGAGGCCGGTAGCGCGCTCCCGGAGGGTGAGGACTGGGAGTTTCAGCCCGGCGACCCGACGTTTCCCCTGCTCTGCCTGGTGATTTCGGGCGCGCATAGCGAGCTGGTCTTGATGCGCAGTCACGCTCAGTACGAATTGCTGGGGCGCACCCGCGACGATGCCGCTGGCGAAGCCTTTGATAAAGTGGCGCGCATCCTGGGCCTGGCCTATCCAGGCGGCCCCTCAATCCAGCACGCGGCTCAGCAGGCTGAACAGGAGTTGCAGCACGCCGGGAAGCCGATAGATCTGGCGCGCAAGGCCTATCGTCTGCCGCGAGCCTGGTTACGTGGCTCCTACGATTTCAGCTTTAGCGGCCTGAAAACCGCCGTGCTGCATCTTTCTGAAGGGGCTAGCGAGGGTCAATCGGGCGCCGTCTCCGAGTCCACCGTGGGCGGCAAAAAGCAGGTCAGCCGTTACACACGCATGGGGATCTCCGCGCAAAAAAGTGGGGTGAACGTGCCGATGCTCGCGGCCAGCTTTCAGGAGGCGGTGGTGGATGTGCTGGCAGTAAAAACGCGCCTGGCTGCTCAGGAATATCATGTCAAACAGGTTTTGCTAGCAGGGGGGGTGGCCGCGAATGCCAGCCTGCGCGCGCGTCTAGAGCAGGAACTGGACCCGCTCAACATTCGCCTGAGCTACCCGCCGATCACATTCTGCACCGATAACGCGGCAATGATTGCCAGCGCGGCCTTTTTCCATCTTTTACGTGGTGAACAGCATGGCCTGGACCTGGATGTAGAGCCGGGTTTGAGTTTGCCCTTTACTCCTTCCCGATCTGGCGATAAAATCGCGCACTCGCCTGCCAATCTCAGCGGGCGATGAAGAGTGCCATTCAAGGAGCGCGTTCGCGCGGGAGTGAGGAGCCGGTTTGCTCTATCGGAATAAGACAATTAGTCGAAAGTCGTAGGACCATTTTATGGCAAAATTAAAAATTTACGCTCTGGGTATCGACCTGGGCGGCACCAAAGTTCTGGCCTCCGTGGTGGATATTACCAGCGGTGAGGTCGTGGCCTCTGTGCGTAAACGTACCAATGCCGAGAAGGGCCAGGAGTACATTTCCAAACGCACCATTGAACTCGCGGAGTCTGTGCTCGCCGACGCAAAGCTGCCCAATGGCGCGGAAATCGTCGCGGTGGGCGCGGGCGTGGCTGGCCAGATTGACCGCGAGGCCGGGGTCATCCTCGACGCACCCAATCTGGGTGTGCGTAACCTCAACCTGGGGGAACTGCTGGGCAAGCAATTCGGCAAACCCGTCGCGGTGGGCAACGACGTCGAGGTCGCGACCCTGGGCGAGTACTATTACGGCTCTGGCCGGGGCTATAAAAACTTTATCTGCGTCTTTATCGGCACCGGCATCGGTGGAGGTATCATTCTGGATGGTAAGCCTTATAACGGCCTAACCGGTACTGCTGGCGAAATCGGGCATATGCCGATTGATGCCAATGGGCGCGTCTGCGGCTGTGGCAATCGCGGCTGTCTGGAGGCTTACGCCTCGCGTACAGCCATCACGAAGGCGATTATGGCCGAGATTCATCATGGACGCAAATCCGTGCTGGCTGACGAGGCGGCGTCGCAGTTAAAACAGGGCGAGACCATCATTCGCTCAGGTCTGCTGGCCGACGCCATCAAACAGAACGACGCGCTGACGATAGAGATCGTCACCCAGGCCGCCGATTACCTGGGCTACGGTCTGGGTGGCGTCATCAATTTCTACAACCCCGAATGCGTGATTCTGGGCGGCGGCGTCATTGAGTCCATCGACCTGCTGTTCGAGCGTGCCAGCAGTCGCGCCCTACACGTTGCCTTGAGCCAACCTGCTCAGCGCACAAAGATCGTGCGCACCAAACTTGGCGACTTCTCCGGCGTCGTTGGCGCAGCCTGCCTTGCCGCTGAGCGCGCGGGTTACACACTCGATCAGGAATAAAAGCGAGCTTCTTCGCCCTCGATAATTGTCACGGGTAGTGGTATATTGTGACTACCCGTGACAATGAGGCATACGCTGCCGACGTCTGGCAGATGCCCGGCGCTAACTGATACCGTATCTTGCCTTTCCAGTTTTGTAGCCGCCGATCAGAATATATCTACAGTAACGCTCCTTGCAAAATGCAAGTTAATGAGAGGATATTTATGACATCTACGACAACCAACCCGGCAGGCCAATACGCTGCGGTCAATGGGATCAATCTGTACTATGAGATTCATGGAACTGGCACGCCTTTGATTATGCTGCATGGGGGCTTTGGGAGCTTTGAGATGTTCGACGCGTTTGCGCCCGCGCTGGCCGAGAAGTATCAGGTCATTGGGGTCGATCTGTATGGACACGGACGCACCGCCCTCACGGATCGCTCCATTCGTTTTGAGCAGATGGCCGACGATATTGCCGGTCTTATCGAGCATCTCGGACTCGCAAAAGTCAATCTGCTGGGTTTCTCGCTTGGAGGGGCTGTGGCTCTACAAACAGCTATTCGCCATCCAGAACGCATCGACAAACTTGTGCTTATCTCCACTCCTTTCAAACGGGCTGGCTGGCATCCCGAAATGCAGGCAGGTATGTCCGCGCTCGCCCCTGAGTTCTTTATGCAGACCCCCATCTATGAGGCGTATCTGCGTCTCGCGCCAAAGCCAGAAGATTTCTCGCGCTTCGTCATCAGCATGGGGGACGGCATGAGTCAGGATTATGATTGGGAGAAGCCTGTTTCCGCTTTATCATGTCCCACGCTGATTATCGCTGGCGATGCTGATGGTCTGCCACCCTCCCATGCTGTCGAGTTTTTCAAGCTTCTGGGCGGTGGCTTGCGGGATGCTGGTTGGGATGGCGCACACCTCATTTCATCGCAGCTCGCTATTTTGCCTGGAGCTACCCATTACAATATCGAAAAACGAGCTGATCTCCTCCTTCCCGTCCTGTCTCCCTTCCTCGCTCAATAATCTGGTCACGTTGACATGGAATGGGTGGCTTGCTCTCATGCGAGATGGCAGCAGCCCATTCCATGTTGTTTATCGCAAGAACTACAATTCTCGCAATTCTCGCTGCGAGATCCCAAATAAGTGTTATCCTTCATCCTCTACCTGTTGAACGAACGCTTGAACCGTTTGCGTAAACAACTCAGGCATTTCCAGGTTCCAGATATGGTCTGCTCCTTCGATTATACTGAGTTTAGCGTGAGGAATCTTCTCCGCCATCTCGCGCGCGGCTGCCTGGTTCCACGTATCCTTGCTTCCACACAAAACCAGTGTTGGAACGGTGATCTGTGAGAGGCTGTTACGAAAGTTCACGCGGCTCATTTCTCTCATGATTACCAGCAAGCCGCGCTTTCCTAATTGTTTCATCTCGATTTTCGCCTCCTCAGCCAGTTCGGGATAATGCTGTGGGATGAAACCCGCTGTACTCTCGACCAGTTTTTTCTCTGAAAGCAGAGAGATGATAGTATTTTGCATGAACATAAGCAAGCGTGGAGGACGTACCTGGCCAGCCGAAAGAACCAGGCTTGCGATCAATTTAGGCTCCTGCAAGTAGACCTGGATTGCTACCATTGCGCCTAACGAGAGTCCGCATAAATGCACTGGCTGCTGGCTTTTCTCATGAATCAGCTTTCTGACAAGTGCGGCTGCTTTCTCCAGGGTAAATGGACCAGCAGCCGTCGATGCCGCAAATCCTGGGAGATCCGGCGCTATGACATGAAAGTTCTGGCTCAACGCTGCTATTTGTGGCTCCCACATCAGCTTGCCAACCCCTACACCGTGGAGCAGCACGATGGTTGGCTGTGTAATATCTCCCTGCTCTATAGCCTGCAAACTGTTTGATGCGTTTTCCTCAGGTAGATTGCATACAGACTTATTTTCGAGAAACCGCTTGAGTTGTGATATGGGCTGGGACATGACATGGCCTCCTTTTTTGCTCACCTGTCGCGATTTTGTGTGCCAACCTTACGCATATTTTTGAGATCTTTACGGTACTGAATATTATACACGGTCGGGATTGATCTGTGCCTTTTCCTGCTTGCTTGAGTGTCAGTGTATAATAGATAGGAAGAGATATGCTGTTTTGCCAGAAAGGTAGGATGATCTATGCAACTAATGCACAATGAACTTACGATGATAACGCCTGCCAACTGGGTGCCTGGCCCTCCGCAGGGAGACTGGACATATGAGGCATACGCGGCCCTGACGAAAGATGGCGAGTGTTATGAGATAGTGCAAGGAGTGCTTGTGATGTCACCTGCACCTGAAGTACCACATCAAAAAGTTGTTGGCGCAATTTACCGTTATTTGTGTGAAAAGATTGAGGATCAGGGGTTGGGAGAAGTCTTGCAGGCTCCCCTGGATGTTATCCTTTCAGAACAAGAGGTCTACCAACCAGACGTCCTGGTTGTGCTCAATGAACATGCAAACCGAGTGCAAAGAAAAGGAGCTGTTGGCGCACCAGACCTGGTGGTGGAGGTCATTTCGCCCAGCAGCGCATTATATGATCGCGTGAACAAACATATGGCTTATGAACAGGCTGGTATTCCTGAATATTGGCTGGTACAGGAGCAAATGCGAACTATTGAATTGTTTGTGCTAGAAAACCGGAAATATCGTTCATTGGGTATATTTCAAGGTGAGCAAGTGTTACCCTCGCGCATTGTGCCACAAATGGCGACATCAGTTGCACGCTTTTTTGCCAGTGTGCATAAAATGATCTGAAATAGGATATATACGTTCATAAAGATGACACAGCAACGAGCAATGATGCAAAAACATCATTGCTCGTTGCTGTGTCATCTTTACACTGCCGCGGCAACTTCCAATTTCGCGAACAGCGGCGCTGGTTTGGGCAGTGTCTTGCCCGCCTCCACCGTCGCGTTTTCCCAGCGCACCTTACTCACATCGCCTGTGAAGCCCAGCAGTTCGTGCAGGTGTTGTGAGGAGAAGGGGAGGTAGGGGCAGAAGAGCACGCGCAGGCCGCTCAAGATCTGGAGCATGACATAGATGCTTGTGCCGGCTGCCTCGCGGTCCACTTTGATCTGTTTCCAGGGGACCTGCTCGTCCAGGTAGCGGTTAGCGGCGCGCGCCACGGCCATCGCTGCGTTGATGCCGTCCTTGAAGTGGCAAGCACTGATCGCCTGGCCAACAGTCGTAAAGCCGCGCTCCAACTCGGCCAGCATCTCGCGGTCAGCCGGACGCAGCGCAGTTGGCTGCGGGACCACGCCGTCGAACTTGCTCTGTAAAAAGGTCAGCGTGCGATGCACAGAGTTGCCATAGGTGGCGACCAGCTCGTCGTTGTTGCGACGGATCAGCTCCTCGTAGGTGAAGTCGGTGTCGCGACCTTCGGGTGCGCTTACCGAGAGGTAGTAGCGCAGGGTGTCGGCGCTGTACTGGTCGAGCACATCGCGGGTCCAGATGACGTTGCCACGGCTGCTGGAGGCTTTCTGGCCGCTCATGGTCATAAATTCGTTGGCAGGCACATCGTAGGGCAGGTTGCGGTTACCGTAGCCGATGAGCATGGCCGGCCAGATGATCGTGTGGAAAGGGATATTGTCCTTGCCTATAAAGTAGTAGGGCTTCACGGCTGGCTGCGTTTTGCCGGGTATCCACCATTCCTGCCATGCATCTGGTTGGCCCTGGCGCTGCGCCCACTCGACGCTGGCCGAGAAGTAGCCAATTACCGCGTCAAACCAGACATAAATGCGCTTGTCCTCATAGCCGGGCAGCGGAATAGGCACGCCCCAGTCCAGGTCGCGGGTGATGGCGCGGGCGCGCAGACCTTCTTTGAGCCAGTTGAGCGCGAAAGAAAGGGTGTTGGGCCGCCAGTGCGCTTTGGCCTCAGAGAGCCAGGCGAACAGCGGCTCCTGCAATTTGGGCAGATCCAGGAAAAAATGCTCGGTGGTGCGGATCTCCAGCTTGCTCTCTTTGCTGCCGCATAGCTTGCAGCGCGGATCGATCAGGTCCACGGGATCGAGCGTGCGCCCACAGTTATCGCACTGATCGCCGCGCGCGGAAGTAAAGCCGCAGTGCGGACAGGTGCCCTCGACATAGCGGTCAGGCAGGAAACGCCGGTCCGTCGGGCAGTAAGGCGACTGCATGCTATCCTTGAAGATGTAGCCATTCTCGTAGAGCTTGAGAAAGAAATCCTGCGTCTGGCGGTAGTGATTCTCCGTGATCGTTTCGGTATACAGATCCCAGGACATGCCCATGCGCTGCCAGACCTCGCAGATCTGCTGGTGATAGCGGGCCACAAAGTCGCGTGGTGAGATGCCCTCGCGCTCAGAATCCACCAGGATAGGTGTGCCATGCTCATCGCTGCCCGAAACCATCAGCACCTCGTTACCAGCCATGCGATGGTAGCGCGCAAACGTATCGGCAGGCATATACGCTCCCACCATCTGGCCCACATGGGTCGAACTTTTCGCGTAGGGCCACGCCACACACACAAGAATATGTTCTGTCATTGTACATCTCTTCCTTATCCCCTCAAAATCTGGATTGGTGGACGGAGCACATCTCCAGGGGAAATTTTCGCCCACATTATGTATAACCCACCAGAACAGGCAGGCAGATCCTAAAATAGAGTAGACCGGGACTTATTATAGCATAGGCGGTCGAGAGTACAAGGGCCTGCTGTTCTTTGAGGTAGAAGTCTTTATGTTATACAAGAAATACAAAATACTGTATGACATTGTATTTGGCAGAAAATTATGGTAGTATAAGGGCATGCAGAAGTAGCCTTCTGCAGAGTTTGAAAGAAAGGAGATTCAGCAACACGGCGTATAAACCATGCCCATTGTGCGACGGGCGAAAGCTGCTTCTCGTGAAGTTTCCTTGTCCGAAGTGCAAAGGGTACGCTTTTGTGCGCGACAAAAAGGTCAGTTCCTGCCTTGTCGCCATAAAGGGTGCTCCGATGGGATGGTTAAGCGCAAGGTAAAATGCCCCGACTGTCATGGTCGAGGCACCATCCGAGCTTAACCTTAAGGGTGGTGGCGGTTAGCCCCCGTCATCACCTGCCATGTTGAAATAGTAACATGATTTTTGAAACTATTCAAGGCTTTGACCTGAAAACCAGGTGGAAAGAGGAGCTTGAACAATGGAGGCGTGTCACCGACACGCTTGGGCAGCCCATTGATCCGGGGATTCTTGAAACTGTGGCTATCTTGAAACTGTGGCTATCTTGAATCTCCTCTCTCTTCAAACGACAGGTTCCTGTCATGAACCCCGGCTTGAAAGCGCGGGGCTGGCAGAGGGGTTCGCCTCTCTGTCAACCCTCCGTTTTGTAAGTCTTACATGAGCAGACTCAGCCCTTTGGGGCTCCGTTATCAGGGAATGCTTGAGTTCCGACCAGCGCGTGCGCGGCCAGCGTGCTGCTCTCGAACCGCTTCGTTAAACATCCTGAGAGGGTTAAGGAAGTGCGTTGCGGAGATGCCGCCTGATAACCTTGTCGAGGCCACCGTTACCTCTGCAAAGGGAGGCTCTCAAAGGAGCAACCACCGATGTCCAACGTTTTTGTTCTCGATACCAACAGGCAACCGCTTAACCCGGTCCATCCCGGCTATGCACGCATCTTGCTCACCCAAGGCAAGGCGGCGGTGCTCAAACGGTATCCCTTTACCATCATCCTCAAGAGAGCCGTGGAGCATGCCGCCCTTGACCCATTGCGGCTCAAGATCGATCCTGGCAGCAAAACCACGGGGCTAGCCCTGGTCAATGATGCCACGGGACAGGTCATCTTCGCGGCAGAACTCACCCATCGCGGACAAGCGATCAAAAAAGCTCTGGATGAGCGACGGGCAGTACGCCGGGGCCGACGCCAACGCCACACCCGCTATCGCCCACCTCGTTTTAATAATCGCAGACGACCACAGGGCTGGTTGGCTCCCTCCCTGGACAGTCGGGTCAGCAACATCGTCACGTGGGTCACGCGCTTGATGCGCCTGTGTCCGATCACGGCTCTGTCTCAAGAACTGGTGCGGTTCGATATGCAAGCCATGCAGACCCCCGAAATCAGCGGGGTGGAGTACCAGCAAGGGACGCTCGTGGGCTATGAAACCAGGGAATACCTGCTCGACAAGTGGGGCCGAACGTGCGCCTATTGTAGCAAAAAGGGTATTCCTCTCCAGATCGAGCATATTGTTCCCCGTGCAAAGGGGGGGACAGATCGGATCAGTAATCTCACCCTGGCCTGTGACGCCTGCAATCAGAGGAAAGGGACGCAAGACCTCCAGGTCTTCCTGGCCAAGAAACCGGATCGGCTCACCAAGATCCAGGCGCAGGCCAAAGCCCCTTTGAAGGATGCCGCCGCCGTCAATACCACGCGGTGGGCGCTCTATGAGCGTCTCCAGGCGTTCGGGGTGCCGGTAGAAGTGGGAACGGGTGGGCGGACCAAATTCAATCGCGTGACACGAGGTCTGGAAAAGACCCATTGGCTGGATGCCGCGTGTGTGGGGGCCAGTACCCCTCACACCTTGCACATCCAGGGCATGGTTCCCTTGCGGATCACGGCTCAGGGGCATGGCAAGAGGCAGATGTGCTTAATGGATGAGTATGGCTTTCCTCGCACCAAACCCAAAGGCGCGAAAAAGGTCAAAGGGTTTCAGACCGGAGATATCGTGCGGGCCGTTGTTCCAACGGGAACCAAAGTGGGAACCTATGTGGGCAAGGTGGCCATTCGTCGCACCGGATCATTCAATATCACGACCACCCAGAAAACGGTCCAAGGAATCAGTCACCGCTTTTGTACCAGCGTGCATCACTGCGATGGGTATCGCTATCAGAAAGGAGCGGGCCATTGCTCCCCGACCTGAAGGCACGGGGTCTCCTGGCCCGAAACTGATGAAGAAAAAAGCCAAAAGCTGCCAGAATACCAAGAAGAGATGCGCCTCTTCACCGAATTTCTCAAGCAAGAGGCGTTTGGGCAGGCTCTTTCACAACCTTAACGATATTTTGTAGTACATACACTCATGCCTCGAAAAGCAAGGGCAGGCTTTTGAACCCGAACAAGACGCGGCTATTGAGTAGCTCTAGCGGGACGGTACGGTTCAGGCGCAGGTTGGGTAGTTGTTCGAGCAGCATGGGCAGAGCGATGGATGCTTCTAAACGTGCCAGAGGAGCACCCACGCAGAAGTGGATGCCATGTCCGAAGGCGACATGACGATTGGGCGCGCGGGTGATCTCGAAGCGCTCAGGATCGGGAAATTGCGCGTCGTCGCGGTTGGCGGAGGAGAGCCACGCAAAGATCACCGCCTCAGCCGGGATGGCCACGTCGCTGAGCATAACTTCTTCGGTGGTCACGCGGGTCAGGCGCCAGACGGGTGAGGCGTAACGCAGCACCTCTTCAAGCGCGCCAGGCATCAATTCTGGTTGCGCGCGGAGTTGCTTGAGCGTGTTGGGATGTTCATCAAAGCAGCGCACGGCCTGGCTCAGCAGGTTGGTAGTGGTGACGTGGCCAGCAATCAGGAGCAGGGTGCAAAAGCTCAATAGCTCATCCTGGGTCAGGCGCGCCCCTTCCACTTCGGCGGCCAGTAGCTCGCTGATGAGATCCTGGCGTGGCTGGCTGCGACGTTCCGCCAGTTTCTGCTCGAAATAGGCGCTCATCTCTTGCATTGCTTGCTCAGCCTGCTGGAAGGCTGGCGTGATGGCTATCTCTTCGGCATTGAACAGTTCCGCGTCGCTCAATTGGCGCGAGAGTAGCGCATCGGCCCAGCGCTTGAAGGTGGGCCGGTCCTCGGTTGGCACGCCCAGCAGTTCCGCGATGACAATCGTTGGCAGCGGATAAGCCAGATCGGGAATGAGGTCCATGCGCCCCTGTGGACGCACCTGGTCGAGCAATTCCTGCACGATGGCACGAATGCGTCCAGAGAGCGGTTCGAGTGCGCGGGGCGTGAACGAGGGCGAGACCAGGTTGCGATACTGGCGATGCTGCGGCGGGTCCATCGCGATCAGGCTGTCTCTGGAAAAGGCGCGGCTGGTGAAGGGACGGCGCGTGAAAGCAGCAGGCCGTTTGGATGAGAAACGTTTATGATCGGTAGATACCTGTAAAACATCATCGTAGCGGAAAACATGCCAGCATCCACTGCTCTCGTCGCGCCAGACCGGTTGCGTGGCGCGCATCTCTGCAAACCAACGATACAACTGCTGCACATCCTGCAATGTCGAGAATTTTTGAAACATGGATGACTTTTCTCTTTCTAGCCTCATTCAGCGAAACGTCAGGCGCGTTGTGACCCTGTTCGCTCAAACGCTGAGTCTCTATGGGCGGTTGCACCTCTCTTTTCAATATACACCTGTTGTTCGCGCCTTGAAAATTCTGTCGTGGTCCCCTCAATCGGACAGCGTCTTATGCTCCGATATAGCGCGCATAAAGCGAGCGTGCTAGCTGCTCGTCGTCGGTGCCTTTGATAATCGCGCGTGCATCGGGGAAGACAGTCAGTTCGTAGCTATCGATGGAGAAGCGCAGGAGATATTCGTTGTGAGCCACCTGCCCTACGGGACGCAGGCGCTCGGCCAGTTGCGCCAGATCAATGCGGTCGCCGCGTTTGCCCGCGCGCACCTGCACAGCGTCGCGTCCGCACAGACTGGTGCTATGTGTGCCACCAAGCGTCTCCAGAAATTCATACGTGTGCTGGCCGCAGGTGGGGCATTGGGGGTCGCGCGGCAGGCCAATGCGTTCGCTGGTATTTTCCCACAGGTCCATCCAGAACATCTCCCGACTGATCTTCTCACTCTTGAGCAGAATTTTCAGGGCTTCGGTGGCGGCTACGCCCGTGATGGCAGCGACGATCCCGTTGAGCACGCCAGCGGTATCGCAGGTCGCGCTTGTGCCGGGCAGGGGCATCTCCGGGAAGACGCAGCGCAGGCAGGGGGTCTCGCCGGGCAGGATATTCATAGTCACGCCATAGGACGCGATCACTCCGCTATAGATCCAGGGGCGTTGGTGCTTAATGCAGGCATCATTGAGCAGATAGCGCGTTTCAAAATTATCGGTGGCGTCCAGCACCAGGTCTACCTCGCGCACCAGGGCCTCGATGCCATCGGCGTTGATATCCTCAACCAGCGGTTCCAGTTGAACCTCGCTATTCACCTTGCGCAGACGTTGGACGGCGGCCACTGCTTTGGGTAGGTGACGGGCGATATCCTCTTCGTCAAAGAGAATCTGGCGTTGCAGGTTGTTCAGCTCGATATAATCGCGGTCTGCGATGAGCAGACGTCCCACTCCAGCGCGACACAGATGGTTCGCCAGCCCCGTGCCCAGGGCGCCACAGCCTAGAATAGCCACGCTGGCCTCTCCCAGACGGATCTGCCCGTTTTTGCCGATGGGCGTGAATAAGGTTTGTCGTGAATAGCGGTCGGCCATACTGCTTCTCCTGCTTGCTAGCGCTGCCAGATCTGATGCTATTGTAGCACACCACGCCTGGGGAATTGTACTGATAGCAAGTTTTGCCGCTGCGCGCTTTTTGAGTGGTTTGCCGGATGTGAGAAAAACGGCGCAGTATGGTCCATGAGAACATAGGGCTATTCTACTATTCTCCCTTGTGGTATTGGGCAAGATGGGGGAGAGCATTTGGAAGTTATGCATTCCTATGTTACAATTTAAAGGAGAAACCAGGCCTGTTTGCTGTACATTGTACATTTCAGTCGAAGGGGGGAGGCAGATGAAAAAAGTGTTGGTGATCGATGACAATCCGACCATTGTTGAACTGATCAAATATGCTGTCAATCTGCAAGGAACCTACCAGATCGTCGTCGCTTACGACGGGGTGCAAGGTTTAGGGCGTATCTATACCGAACAACCAGATTGCGTCATTATTGATGTGAAGATGCCGCGCCTGGATGGGTATCGATTGGTACGCTGTTTGCGCGGAGATGCCCATACTGCTGATATTCCTTTGATCATTCTCAGCGCCTTAACACGCGCGGAAGATAAGATGACGGGCATGTTGTCGGGTGTAGATGAATATCTCACCAAGCCATTCAAGCCTGTTGCATTGCATGCCGCGATTGAGCGAGTCTTGCAACTGACCCCAGCAGAACGCCAGCGCCGCATGGAGCATCTTGTCCAGACGCATGCGGAACGTGACTGAGATTCCCTCGCATTCATCCGGGGGCTTCTTATACGGACCCTTAATGCTCCGCAAGCATGTGGCTTGCAACACAAAAACTGGTACCAGTTATGCGTGAGAGAATGCCCCTTTTCTCACGTATATTCTGTAGCAAAGAAATGGTTTCTCTCTACTCAAAGATATCTGGTGTGGCGTGTATGTTTCTCAACAGTTGCGCAAATTACACATTTTGCTGGTAGACAGCGATACGCAGGCATGCGATAAAATCCAGCAGACCCTGGGCACTGGCTGTAGCCTGCGCTTTGCCCGTTCGGTAGTTGAGGCTCAATGTTCTCTGGAAGAGTCGCTACCGGATCTTTTGATTTGTGAAATTACGCTCCCCCCGGCCAGCGGCCTTGACCTCTGTCGCTATGTGCGTCATTCCCCGAAATTGTGCCATTTGCCTATTATGCTGCTTACCAGTCTGGCGACGCTTCAGGATAAGATCGCTGGTTTTGAAGCGGGAGCCGACGATTATGTAGTGAAGCCCTTTGATGGACCCCATCTGCTTGCGCGAGTTCGTCTGCTCTCGCGCATCAAACGCCTGGAGCATGAAAAAGATTAAGTTCGTGACGCAGGCGCCTCTAAAATGGTTGTGCCAGAAAAATGTGTGAAATACATTTTTATGGCACAACCATTTTTATCTATGATAGAAGCA
>CAXUEY010000024.1:26597-50254 GCA_964250225.1 uncultured Ktedonobacteraceae bacterium
ATATACCATAGGCCCCATGGAAATTGGTTTTCCAAAAAAAATGTTTTAAATAATTTTTTCGGCCACAACCATTTTTCTCTATGATAGAAGCACCCTAGCCAGGGAAGTGGCAGGCCGCGTAGTGGCCATACTGCTTCTCTTCCAGGGGTGGGATCACCTCGCGGCAGATCTCCTGTGCCTTCCAGCAGCGGGGATGGAAATTGCAGCCGCTGGGCGGATTCACCGGACTGGGCACATCGCCTTCCAGGATGATGCGCTTGCGGCGTTCCTCGATGTTCGGATCGGGTACCGGGATAGCGGAGAGGAGTGCTTGCGTGTAGGGGTGCAGAGGCAACTCGTAGAGGGCCTCGCTCTTGGCAAGCTCCATGATGCGGCCCAGGTACATCACAGCCACACGGTCACTGATGTGTTTCACCACCGAGAGGTTGTGGGCCACAAACAGATAGGTCAGGCCGAATTGTCCCTGCAGGTCCTCCATCAGGTTCAGCACCTGCGCTTGAATCGACACGTCCAGCGCCGAGACCGGCTCGTCTGCGACGATGAACGAGGGGCGCAGGGCCAGGGCGCGCGCGATACCGATGCGTTGGCGCTGGCCACCACTAAACTCGTGCGCGAAGCGGTTGATGAAGAACGGGTTGAGTCCCACAACTTCCAGTAAGCCCGCGATCTCTTCCTGAAGTTCCGCTTTGTTGCTATATTTTTTAAAGTTCTCCAGCGGTTCCGCGATGGTCTGGCCAATGGTAAAGCGCGGATTAAGGGAAGCAAACGGGTCCTGGAACACCATTTGCATATCTTTGCGTTTGCGACGAATCTCTCCGCTGGAAAGCGTCGTCAGCTCCGTGCCATCCAGCTGGACGCTGCCCGATGTTGGCTTGATCAACTGAAGGATCGCGCGTCCAGTGGTGGACTTGCCGCAGCCGCTTTCGCCCACCAGACCGAGCGTCTCGCCGCGTTTAATAAACAGATCCACGCCGTCAACTGCTTTAACGTGGGCCACCGCTCGACCCAAAAGGCCTCCCTTAATCGGGAAATGGACTTTTAAGCCCTTGACATCAACCAGGGTGGCGTTGGTTTCCCTGGTCGGTGGCATTGGTGGCGTTGGTGTATGTTGAATCATGAAATGCCTCTCCCCTTATGCTGGATAGAAACAAGCTGCTAATTGCTTCCCGCGACCGACTTGCATCAACTCCGGACGTTCCTGACGGCACCGGGATTGCACGCGCGGACAGCGCGGCGCGTATGGGCAGCCAGGAGGCGGGTTCAGCAGGTCAGGTGGTTGGCCCGCAATCGGGGTAAGCTTGACTCCGCGCTCATCATCCAGGCGCGGCATGGATTGAAGCAGGCCAATCGTATAGGGGTGTGCGGGCGACTCAAAGATCTGTTTGACCGGAGCTGCCTCTACGACGTGGCCAGCGTACATCACATTGACATACTGGCAGGACCCGGCTACCACGCCTAGATCATGGGTAATCAGCATCACCGATGTACCAAACTCTTTTGAGAGGCCCTTCATTAGCTCAAGGATCTGTGCCTGAATCGTCACGTCCAGGGCAGTTGTGGGCTCGTCCGCGATCAGCAACTGAGGATTGCAGGCCAGAGCGATAGCAATCATCACGCGCTGACGCATGCCACCACTGAACTCATGCGGGAAGTTTTTCGAGCGGCGTTTGGCATCGGGGATGCGTACCAGGTCGAGCATTTCAACCGCGCGTTTCCAGGACTGTTCATTGGTAACATCCTTGCGGTGTCTTTTGACCGTTTCCGCGATCTGATAGCCAATGCTATAGACCGGATTCAGCGAGGTCATGGGGTCCTGGAAAATCATCGAGACTTTGCTGCCGCGCAGGTCGGTCATCTCGTCCTGATTCTTCTCCATAATGTTTTCCCCATTGAGGTTGATCTCGCCGCCGACAATTTTGCCGGGGGTCGAGATCAAACGCATCACCGAGAGAGCTGTGACGCTTTTGCCACAACCGCTTTCGCCTACGACTCCCAGGGTTTCGCCTGGGCGCATGATGAAGGAGACATCATCCACAGCCTTGACCACTCCTGCACGCGAGAAGAAGTAGGTCTTCAAATTGTTTACTTCAAGCAGGTTTTCTGCCATTTTGTCACTCCGCTTACTAATCTTTGGATCGAGGATCGAAGGCGTCGCGCAGACCATCGCCTAAGAAGGAGAAAGCCAGAACGAACAGGGCCAGGACGACGGAAGGAACCATGACTTCCCAGGGATAGACCGAGACATAGTTGGTCGCGTCAGCGATCATGACGCCGATGCTGGAGCCAGGAGATTGAACGCCCAGACCGAGCAGGCTGATACCAGCCTCACCTACAACCGTATTGGCAATGTCCAGGGTCGAGGCCACCACCACAATGCTGAACAGGTTCGGAACGATGTGACGCCACATAATACGCGTGCTTTTCGTCCCGGCGGTGTGTGCCGCTTCAATAAACTGCTGTTCTTTCAACTGTAGCGTCTGGCCACGCACAAAGCGAGCCATTAACGGCCACCCGACCGCTGCCAGAGCCAGCGAGACCAGGAGCAGGCGAGCATTGCCCTGAGCGCCGATGATCGGAATATGCCCGAACCATACATCGGCTGCGCTTCCGAAGACGCCGGAGAGTAGAATGACAAAGAGCAGACCAGGGAAAGCGAACATCAAGTCGGTGAAACGCGCGAGAATCTGATCGATCCAGCCACCATAGTAGCCTGACAGCACACCCATCAGGACGCCCAGACCAACGTTCACTACTTCGACGGCCAGGGCCACAAACAGGGAGATCAGGATGCCCTGCATCAGACGCGCCAGGATATCACGGCCCAGGTCATCGGTCCCAAGCCAGTATTGTGGACCCGGCCCTTCGTTCAGGCGGTTCAATTCTTCGTGGTAGTAGCTATGGTAGTCCGCCGGGCCGTACACAATACCGTTGACCTTACTGGTATACGCGCCGCCGATATGCTGATAGATCGGTGGTCCGACGATGGCCAGCAATATGAAGAAGAGGATCACCCCAATACTCACCATTGCACGTTTATCCCGGCGCAAACGACGCAAAGAATCTTGCAGTGGTGTAGCGGACTTCTTGGCCTTACTGATTTCGACGGGAATGCCTGCGGCTTGATCCATGCCAACCATTTCAGGAGTGACGCTTTCAGGGATCATGGCGCCGGGTGCA
The DNA here is from genome assembly GCA_964250225.1 of uncultured Ktedonobacteraceae bacterium. Classification (GTDB taxonomy): domain Bacteria; phylum Chloroflexota; class Ktedonobacteria; order Ktedonobacterales; family Ktedonobacteraceae; genus Paraktedonobacter. The sequence continues at coordinate 29,775 of CAXUEY010000024.1, forward strand.
AATTCCTGACGTGGGTCCTTTCTTGTATCCATCGCGGGTTCTCCTATTCGACTTTAATGCGGGGGTCAACGACAGCATACAGTACATCAGAGATCAAATTTCCCAGCACAACCGTGACTGCCAGCAGGACGGTGGTGGCCTGGATCACCGGGTAGTCGCGTGCACCGATGGAATTGAGGGTGATGCTCGCAATGCCCGGAATGTTAAAGATCTGCTCAATAAAGAAGGCACCAGTGACCAGGAAACCGAGGCTCAGACCAAATACCGTGACCAGAGGGATCATGGCATTGCGCAGGGCATGGCGGTAAATGACCGCCCGTTCGTGCAGACCTTTGGCGCGAGCAGTGCGTACATAATCCTGACGTAAGACCTCAAGCATCGTCGTGCGCGACAGACGCGCGATATACGCGAGACCGACAGCGGCCAGAACGAGAATGGGGGCCAGCTTAAATTGGAGATCGCTCAGGCCATAGGCCCAGGGTGTGCCCCAGTTGGCGACGGGCCAGGTCACGCCGACATTGTTGAGCCAGACAATGAAGACCTGCACAAAGACCGCCATCACGAAGCTTGGAATGGAAAAGAGAAAGAGCATGGCGCTCATGTTGGTGGTATCAACCCAGGTGTTGGCTTTCAGAGCAGAGACAATCCCCAGTGGCACACCAATGATAAACTGCAAGATGAGCGCCCACAGACCCAACTCCAGCGAGATCGGCACGCCGCTGGCCAGGATATCTATCACCGCGCGCCCCTTTGTCTGGAAAGAGAGGCCAAAGTTGAAGGTGAAGAGATTGTGTAGATAGTTGAGGTACTGTTGCCACCAGGGCAAGTCAAGCCCATAGGCATGCTTGAGTGTGCGATAGGCCGCCTGGGTGAAGTGCTGGCCTAACAGGTTGGTGATCGGATCTCCGGGCGCGAGGTAGCCCATGATGAAGGTGATAAACGTCACCCCGATGACTACAAAGAGTAGTCCGATCAACCTTTTGACTAAAAATTGAACCATACTGTGCCCCTTACTCCTTTTTCAAGGATGCAATCGTATGTTGAGATACCCCCTATTGGCTATCTCTTTTCCGAATGAATAGTTCTACAGCGTACATGTACTATTTGCCGTTGACGGAGAACCACCATGTAATGGCACCTTTCCATGGGGAGATTCTCATAATTATGGACAACAGGCAATTACATTGGTCGATTTACGAATTATTCTACGAGACATTGTTCGGGCTGTCAAGCAAAGGGAGAAACTCTACTGCTTGCGGCCCCCCTTGCCGTTTATTATCTCCTCCTCTCCCTTCAGTATAGTTGTGCCAACGAACTCGACTTCCTTTCGGAAAAGCCGGGCTTTTCTCTAAAAAGAGGAGAGGCAGCGACCCGCAGGTCATCACCTCTCCTCTTTCCTACATAGGCCCCTGGATGGTTATCCTTTTGGGCTATTAGTGAGTCGTAATGTAGATGTTGGCCCAGTCATCCGGCGCAGTCATGCTGTCAGCACGGTCTACCCAACCGTTGACGTAGGGCTTGATGGCCTCTCCACCATTGAACTGGAAGAGCGAGCACCAGGCCACGTCGTTGACCAACTGCTGCTCAGGCGCGTTGTAGGCGCTGTAGCGAGCCGGGCCGGGGGTCATCACATCGGCTTTGGCCATCGCATCCTGGGCCTGGGCCTGGGTAGCGGCGTCCGCAGATGCATTCTGACCATAGTTAAACTCGTTATACCCCTGGCCTTTGCCAAACTGCAGGCTGGTCCAGTCCTGTGGATCAGGATAGTCAGCGCTCCAGCCAGCAAACCACATCTGCAAGCCCTGGTTCAGACATTTCGCCGGGGTCGCAGGAGTTGCGCAGGTGGACTGTGACTCCGCTTTCAGCAGAGGACCGAAGTCCATCGTGTTGGTCTGGACCGTGACACCCAGAACCGTCTGCCACATATTAAGCAGGGTGGTCGCGATTTTCGCCTGCGTACTACTGCTGCTGCGATAGGTATATTTGATCGGCGGCAGAGCGCTGATGTGCTCTTCCTGCATACCTTGCTCCAGCAACTGTTTAGCCAACGTAGGGTTGCCAGAAGTAGGCGCGTTATTAGGACATTTCAGATTAGCATCATAGCCAGGCATGCCATTGGGGATAATATGGCAGGTAGGAGTATAGATGCCATTATTGATGGCCGTGTTCAGCACATCTTTGTTGATGGCCAGTTCAAACGCGCGGCGAATGTTGATATTGTCGAACGGTTTAGCCAGGTAGTTCATGGCGACGTAGTAGATCACCAGGGTTGGGTACTGGCGATACTGTGCCCCCAGGACAGGTTTCTGGCTTGGCACCAACGCCGTCGGTACATTGGACCAGTCAACCTGGCCGGTCTGGTAGGCTTTATAGGCAGTCTCGACTGTTTTGTAGAAGTTGTAATCCACTTCCTGCAGAGCCGGCTGCTTGCCGTAGTAGTAGGGATTGGGCACGAACTTGATACCAGTATTGTGGTTGTAGCTCAGAACCTTAAAGGGGCCATCGCCACCCTGCCCACCGTTGTCGGACAGGTGATCGGTCCACTTGCTGTCGCCCCACTTCTCAACCACGCTCTTCTCGACCACCCAGGAAGTCGGATAGGCCAGGGCGTCCAGAAAATAAGCGGTGTTGTGATCCAGGATGAACTGGATGGTGCTGGAGTCCTTCACAATGATGCTATCGCTGATCAGCGTGTTGGGCGCGCCCGCGACACCATTGGTAAAGTTCAGGCCGTCTTTGATCAGGCCCAGGTACGTGGCTGCCAGCCCACCGCTCAGGTTGTTAATGGTTGGTGAGAGAGAGCGGTTGATACTATAAGCCACATCGTCAGCGGTCAGAGGGCTGCCGTCGCTGAATTTCAGGTTGGGCCTCAGATGGAAAGTCCAGGTCGTACCCTTATGGTCCCAAGATTGGGCCAGCTGACCCTGGATCTGCAGATGGTCGTCCAACTGGACCAGGCCGGTGAAAGCCATTTGGATCGATTGATTCGATGGCACATCGCTGTCTAGGGCCGGATCAAAGGTGGTAATATCACCGCTACCGTTGCCACCCTCAAAAGCTATGCGTAGATGTTGTTGACTATTGGGGGCTTTCTGGCCCGTAGATGAGCCGCCCTTACCGCAGGCCACAACAAGCATGGCCACGATGCAGAGCAGGGTCAGCAGAAATCCGGGAGAGAATTTCTTGCCAAATTTCATGTGTGATTTCTCCTTGGTATCATGAGAAGGAATAAAATACACCCTCCATCCAGAGATGCGTATCATCTCTGCTCCTCCGACTGATAGATCCATAATAAAGAAGGCATTCGTATGGGGTAGAGCTAGCCGTGACGATGTACGTGTGTTCGCCCTAAGTTGGTCTCCTTCGACGCGTTTGATGCCCACATTTAGATGTAAGCATCGTGCCTCCAGATCGATTGTTCAGCAGGGAAGTTCCTTTGAACCATTCTTTTAGAATGGCTCTGTTATGTACTACGTTGGGTTTTTCTGAAATCTCACACACCTGCCAGTTGGGTCGATGAATTTTTCAAAAAAAGTACTACTCCTCTCCAGAGAAACCTTCCTTGCTTGCTATCTTTCTGACTCATGGATATACTGTTATTTAGATAGAGCTATGGAGTCAGGAACCCCAGGCAGACACAGACACGCGGGGGCTTGAGCAAAGGCTAGTTCACTATCATGCGCGCTATGAAGGAGGGCCAGACGTTGTATTACGTTGCGCTGCTATTTTTGATTTTGCTTGGTGGGACTGCTCTGATCGTGGTTGTTCAGAATGTGACAACGCTGCTGACGAGTGAGCATCTGATGTTGATTACGCTATCTCTCCCAGGTACCCCGATCCTGCTTATCTGTGCATGCTGGACGTTTCTCGGTGCGCTGTTGCTCTACGTTTTCTCCGCTTACGCGGCCCGACGCGACACGCGAGAGATCAAGACCCTGCACGCGCGTATTAAAGAACTGGAGAAAACCCAGGAGAAGGCCCAGACAAACACGACCAGTGGCCCGCTGGCCGCGAGTATTCCACCGCCTACCGTGCCAGTGCCGAATTTTCCATCTACCGGCCCTCTGCGCCAATGGCAGGCGCCGACGCATCCACTCCCCAATTTTGCACCCACCAGCCCCTTGCAGCAGGGGCAGGCATCAAACCCAAATAATTCATCGTCTCCTTCTGCGCAGATACCTATGCCTATGCCGCTCAGACCACTTCCACCTTCCGCGCAACAGGGTGGGGTGCCCCCACCCTTTCAGCATCCATGACGCGGGGAGATACACTTTTTTGCGTGCAACGGTGAGTTGAAGAAAAGATGTGTTGATTGGGAGAAAATCGGGAAAGTCAACGTATTTTTGAAAGAGAGATGTTAAAGAGGAGCGAGATCTCCTGATTTCCGCCGGGGCGAACTCCTGGAGCGGAGTTCTGGCTGCTCAAGCGGCAAGGAGCGTTCTCAGGGAACGAGGGAGACATGCAATCAGCGCAGGAATTTTTTTGTGAAGAGTGTGGCGCGGCCAATCCTGACACTGCGACACACTGTATAGCCTGCCATACACGCCTTTCCCCCACTCCCAATACACCGCTCCCCCGTCCTGTGGTCATCAGGCCCGCGCCCGTCTTGCAGGTAATCGCGGGCGCCACCCCTGTTACGCCTGATCACGCGCCAGCGAAGCTCAAACGTGGCGCTCTGCTGCAAAAACGCTATCGTATCGAGCGCGAGATTGGCCAGGGTGGGTACTCGATGGTCTATGAAGCTACCGATCTGGACCACCACAAGCGCCCGGTCACTATTAAACAGGTCAATTTATGCAACCTGACCCCACGCCAGATTATTGAGGCCACAGAGACCTTCAATCGCGAGGTGACGATCTTGCCGACACTGGCGCACGACAATATCCCGCAGTTTTATAGCCATTTCACCGATCCCGAACATTGGTACCTGGTCATGGAGTATATTCCAGGCCAGACACTGGAAGAGTATATGCAAAACCCCAGGACAGGTGGTTACTGCTCGGTGACGGAGACGCTGAAGATTGGGGTGGCCCTCGCTTCTGTACTGGAATACTTGCACTTTAAGAGGCAACCGGTGATTTTTCGCGACGTCAAACCAGCGAATGTGATGTTGACCTCCAGCAAGAAGGTCTATCTGATCGACTTTGGGATTGCGCGCCTGTTTCATCCCCGCAAGGCGAAGGACACCACACCACTCGGCTCGCCCGGCTTTGCCGCACCCGAACAATATGGCCGCGCGCAGAGTGCACAGAGCGATCAGCGCACAGATGTCTACGGACTTGGCGCAACGCTGCAAACGCTGCTGACCGGGCGCGATCCCCTGGAACTGCGCGCGGGCGAACCATCACGTCGGCCCAGTCCAGTCCCAGCGCATCTGCAAACCCTGCTGAATGAGATGATGGATGCTGATCCACGCCGTCGCCCGCGCAATATGGCGGCGGTAAAACAGCGCTTGAAGCGTGTTCAGGCCCAGTTGCACTGGATCTCCAATTATATCCAGGGATTGCTCCTGGGCAGCCTTTACTGTGCTATGAGCTATGCAGGCTTTGCAAATCCTTTCTCCACCGATATTCTTGCCTCCCTGCTTGCCTGCTTCTGGGTACCCATCACAATGGCCGGAATAATCGCATTGTTCGTTTTCCTTTTTATGGTTCCCGCCAGACGTTATACTGCATTCGGCATCCTCACTGCTATTATCGGTGCGTTCGTGCTCTTTAAGTTCATAATATGATATGATGCCCTTGATCTCTTTTAAAAAGGCGAGTCTGTCTGTGGGATTTTTCACAGACAGACTCGCCTTTTTGCCAGAAGCAGTTCTCTACTTTTTGGGTTTTCTTCTGAACAACCGTTGCCAGAAGCTCAACTTCTTTGGCGGCTCTTGTACTGGCCTGAAGGCAGCTATACTTTGTGGCTCCGGGGTCGATGCGGACGCAGATGCTCCTTGTGGTGCCGCAGGCGGCGTGCTCTCAATGGGCGCCTCTTCCAGGCTTGTCTGTTTTGCTGGTGTGCTCTGCTGGAGAGCGTTTCCTTCAGCGTTCTCTCGCCCATCCATTGCGGCTGCCTGCAAATTCGCGCTGGTCTCTGGCCTCACATCCAGCTTGCCCGCATCCTCATGTGCTGTACTCGCCTCCGCCGTAGCCTTTTGCGGAAGGGGAGCACTGACCTCATTCTCAAACGTGAGCGGCTCGTCTTTCAGCGTTGGAAAACCCTCTTCTGGCCCTGGCGTTTCCGCACCGCTTTTTGCCGCTACCAGGTTGGTACCCTCTCTACTCGTCACAGATTCGCTATCCGTGGTCGGGAGCGATATTTCTGGCGTGAACTGCTCTTCCTGGGCGGACTGGATGGCTTTGCGCGCCATTGGTTGGGTTTCGTCGAGCGGCCCTCCCGGATGGTTGAGTTGCTCGCCGCCGAACAAGCTGTGCTCGGCCAGCTCATGAGCACTATATAACTCGCCGCTGACCGTTTTATCTATGACAAGATATTCGTACCAGGGCCGCTGTTCTCCCTCTGGCTCAAAAATGGCGTTGACGAGAGCCGCCTCTTCCATCTCGTGCTGGGACTCCTCCCGCGTCTCACTCATCATACTGGCAATGCTTTCCTTATGGGCAGTTTGCGCGGGTTCTGTGACAGTCTGCTCCGTAACCTCATCAGACTCCTCTGGCTTGTTAGAGGGCAGGATCATCTCTTCTCCAGCGCTGCGGGAGATCTCTTCTTCGGCGGAAGGGACACTCGCTGTCTCAGGAAGATCGCTGGCCTCTACCTCATGTTCCTGCAATGCTGGTGTCTCATGCTGTTCGGCCTCAATCTCTGATGCTTCATACCGTGCGGCTTCAATCTCTGGTGTCTCTTGTGCTTCAGATTGTAGGTGGGCGCCCTCTTCTTCTGGGGTGGCTGCTGGTGAAACCTGAGGTTGCTCATGCGGCGCATTTACAACGGTTGTACTATCCTGCTCGGTCTTGCTAGCTTCAGGCTCGGTGAGCGTTGTTTCTGCATCGCCTGGTTCTGTTGCCGGTTCAGTGTGCGCACCTTGCTCGTTCTCGATACTGGTTTGCGCGTTGACGACGGCTTCGCTCTCGACGCTGCTTTGTACGCTAGCGAACGTTTCGCCCGTTTCCTGCGGCGGTGTGGCAAGCGCTTCTGGCAACCTGGCTGCTGCTGCCTGGCGCTCTTCTGCCGCTTCCTGATTGGCGGAGGTTTCGGCTTGCAGGATCTTGATCCAGTCATCCATGCTGTGCGGATGCGTGAAGTCGAACGGCTCGTTCGCTTCATTCTGACTGATGCTATACCAGGGCGCGGGCTGCTCGTTGACCTCTTCGGGTGCGGCGACCGCTTCCTGCGGCGCGGGCTGCTCGTCATGCCTGGTTGCTGCTTGCTCCAGTGCATTTTGCTCGTCGGGCCGTGCTGCTGCTTGTTCCAGCGCCTCTTGCTTAGTCTGGCTGGATGGCGCAGTTTCTGTGCTACCCAGCATTTCCATCGCCTGCTCGAAGGTCGGGATCTCCGCTGGCTCGACGTTCTCCTCGCTCGCAGGAATGGGAGGTTTGCGTCTGAGATCGCGCATGGTTTCTTCATCATCATCGAGGCTGAGTTTGTGCAGGAGTAGTTCCGCGGTGGCCTGGACCTCTGCCTCGCTGGTTTCACCTTCCGCGTGAGGAACGGATTCCTCTTCTTTCAGCGAGCCGCGCATGGTATCGATCCAATCGTAGGCGCCTTCCAGCGAATTGGCGCACCATTGGGTATAGTCGCCCTGAATGAAATCTTCCACCTGCTCGCAATAGTCCAGGCGCTGCATCATGCGGTCCAGCCAGTCTTCGCCGCGTTCGAGCATCTGGTCCAGTAACGCGACATCGCTGACGCCGTTCGCCTGGAGACGCGCCAGGACTGCCAGGGCGATAGCCGATGGCTGCAAATTCTGGATGCGCTGTTGATTCTCGGCAATATCGGCGCGCAGGGTTGCGATTTCGTCCTCTAAAATGGGGATGCGATGGCGCATGACCCAGAGCTGATAGTGCGCGTAGAACTGCTCGACATCCTGACCACGCAGATGCGCGAAAATGTCCGCGAAACGCTCCTGAAGGGGAGAATTTTGCATGTTATCTCTCATCTCGCCTCCCTTCTGGTGGCGGTGGCGCGCTCCAAACTATGTCTCGATGCCAGCGCTCAAACCAGCGACGAATATTCTCGTTCTGGAGCCGTGTTTCTGGGTCCAGTGGGTGCTCCTCGGCAGAGGATTGCCCCTGGCCGGCATTGGCCTGGGCGCGTTTTTCCAAAAGGGTCAGCATATTCTCTGGCTTGAGACCCTGCCCGACGTGGTAAGGAGTGGCACTACCAACTGGTGGTTGGGGCGTCTCCATAGTGGACGAGTTGCTCCAGCGCGGAAGCGAGCCGCTACCACTGTTGGCGCGAGCCTGAAGTTCCCAGTCCGCCTGGTCACGCTGATAGACGAATAGCGCTTGCAGGATGGCGTTCTCGGTTTCTGGCAACGTCTGCTCTAAAACTCCCACGCGGTCTTTCAGGTAGAGCAGTTCTGTCTCCAGCGCCTCTACCTCGGTTTGCAGACGCCGATCCATCTCTTGTGTGTAGAGCCATTGCTGGTACTGACCCATAGCTTCCCCCTTTACGCCAGTCCTTCACGCTCCCGCGCTGTGTTATGCGAGATGCGTAGTAGCAGGCCAATGATAATAAAGTTGGCGATCACCGAACTTCCTCCATAGCTCAAGAAAGGTAGAGGAATACCGGTCAGGGGAATCAGCTTTAAGTTGCCCGCGCAAATAATCAGGGTCTGGATAGCAAAGATCGAGGTCAGGCCCGCGGCGAGCAACTGATCGAAAGGGTCGCGCGCTTCGATGGCGATACGAAAACCGCGATAGACCAGGATCACGTAGAAGCAGATCAGTACAAACAGACCGGACAGCCCAAACTCCTCGCCCAGCACCGAGACGACCATATCCGATTGCGCCACCGGCACCAGGCCTGAAGCATGGCCCAGCCCGAAGCCAGCACCGAAGATCCCGCCGCTTGATATGGCCACCAGGCCTTGCGCGATCTGCAACCCTTTGCCCTGTGCGAAGACCCTTGTGGTATCGTTCCAGCTTTGCCAGTTCACCATGTCTAGCCCAACTGCCGCGAAGCGCGCGCGTATATAGCTAAAAAGTGTATAGCCTATAAAACCCAGTACGAAGAAGACCACCAGACCGCCGAGTACATAGGAGAGCTTACCGCTGCCCAGGTAGAGCATGCTCAGGAAAATGCCGTAGATTAGCAGAGCCAGGCCCAGTTCGCGCACGCCCAGGAAGAGCACGAGCGCGATGCCCAGCATCAGCATGAGCGGACCCAACTGGCGCAATGGTGGCAGGCTGATCGGGCCCAGACGCAGGCCGCCTTCGGCGATCACGTCGCGGTTCTCGCTCAGGTAGGCCGCAAAAAAGATCACAATGATGATTTTCAGCAGTTCTGAGGGCTGCAAAGAGAGCGGCCCGAAGTTCAACTGGTCATGCGTCGGGGTATCCAGGTTTTTGACGCGCAGCGCATTCACCAACGTTATGCCCACCAGGAACAGACCCAGCGCGGCCCAGGTATATTTATAGCGGTTGAGCCAGCCCATATTGCGCAATCCAAAGAGGGTGACTAAAAAGGCCACCAGCCCGATCAGGACCCAGAGCAGTTGTTTGGTTCCCAGATTGGCGTCATACGGATAAGCATCTGGTCCGGTACGCAGGGCCAGCAGCACACCCAGACCGCTGAGCAGCGCAACAATGGGGAAGAGCATCTGATCGGCTTTGGGGAAAAAAATGGTCAGGATGATATGTATCACTACAATGGCCACGACCAATCCCAGAATGGGAATCAGATCATGTACCGTGGGCAGAATTTGAGTGCTGAGTGGGATCTGCTGCGAACCGGTGCTGACGCTGCCTTTGTAATACTGTGCTAGCGGGAGCTGAAACATTTCCAGCAGAAGGATAAGACAGGGCACAATCAGCAACCCCAACTCTTTCCAGCGATAGTGGCGTCTGCCGATCTCATTTGCGAGCAAGTTCTTTGCCATGACGCTTTCTCCCTTATGATGCCAGTTTGAAACGGATAAAACCAACCTGGACGATATCGCCGGGACGAGCGGTCAGGGCGTTGCGAGCAGGTTGGCCGTTCAAGAACGTCCCATTGGTGCTGCCCGCGTCCTGTACATACCATACACCCCCGCGTAACCACAACCTGGTGTGTTCAGCCGAGACAAACGATTCACTGATCTGGATGGTGTTCGTTGGCCCGCGCCCGATGGTGGTTTGCGGACTCAGGTTAAAGCTAGTGCCGGGCGCAATCTCGCTTGGCCCGCTATCCACCACGATCAGATGCCCAACCACTGGCGGCATATCGTTCATCATATCTTCGTTCACCGCCGCCGTTCTACGTAAATCGCGTGTAATTGAGATAATTACCTGCATTAAAAAGAGATACAACAGAATAATTCCCAGCAGGCGTAAGATTAACAGAAACACATCTAATGTCATTGGCGGAGTCCTTACCTTCTTTCAAAGTAAAAATCATAGCTCCCAATAGTAAAACGATCCCCGTTGCGCAACAGATGCTGGCGTAGATGGGGTATGCCGTTGACGGTAATACCATTGGTGCTGCCAAGATCAAAGATCGTAAATTGACCGTCCGCTTGATACTTGATTTGCGCGTGGTGGCGCGAGACACGTTTATCTTCAACGATGATATCGTTGGTGAGTTGGCGCCCGATATTCACCATGCTCTTCTCAATGCGAAAGACCTGCTGCGGGATCTGCGGTGAGCGGATGGTCAACCAGGCCTGGGGGAGCGCGAGCGAAGGCGTTGGTTGCATGCTCGGCTGCATCCCTGGCTGTTGCCCCTGGTTCGGCTGGGAATAGTGCTGCTGGCCTGCTCCCATGTTGCCGACAGGTACACCCACTCTATCGATCCCTGGCAGTGACTGGCCGGGCAGCAGTTGTTGGCGCAACTGAGCCAGTTGCTCGGCGCTAATGGCCTGCGTGGACATGCCTCCATCTTCGCCGCCCCCGCGCTCGCGCAGTTGGGCCTCGATTCTGATTGCACCAGCACGCAGGTCGCGTTTGGCGTGCAAGCGCAGGAGCGGATCAGCGCGCAGGGTATAGCGGCGCTGGCGCGCAAAGCGGATCAAATGCTCCTGCCAGTCCCGTTTCAGCGTCCCCTCGATAGGCGCCATCTGCTGATGATCCTTGATGCTCACATAGATGTCATAGACATCCGGGGCCAGGCGCTTACCCTCGCCCTGCAAAAGGCTATGATCCTCCAGCGCCCTCTCCAGCTTGTGCGCCACCTCAGTTGGCTGCAAGCGCGAGGGAAAGAGGAAGCCGAACGGCGCTTCCACGAGCCGCTGCATAAAGGCTTCAAATTTTGAGATCGGATTCTGGCGAGTTTTCATAATGACTCGTCCTTCTGCAGAATAGCACGCGCATTGCGCACGTCCTCTGCAATTTGTGCTTTTAGTGCATCCAGGCCCGCGAAACGTTGTTCGCTACGCAGGCGCGCGATAAAATGGATACTCATGCACTGATCGTAGAGGTCCAGTCCCTCTACGTCCAGCAAGTACGCTTCGACCAGCAGCTTGTCTCCGTCAAAGGTCGGGCGTACTCCGACATTGACGGCACTTTGATACCTATCCCACGTTTCTGCATCCTGGTTCGCGTCTATCTTCGCATCAAGTGAGACGCATGGGCTATGAGCTACGTCACTTTGCGCCGCCTTTTTTCTGACCAGCACGCGTGCTGCGTAGATCCCATTCGCCGGAATCAACTGATCCGCTGGCGGGATGAGGTTGGCCGTGGGAAAACCCAGCAGGCGTCCCCGCTGATCGCCTCGCGCGACATAGCCATTGAGCATGACGGTGTGCCCCAATAGTTCGCGAGCCTCCTCTACCTTACCCTCGCTCACCAGGCTGCGAATGCGTGTGCTGCTGACCCGTTGATACTGGATCTCTTCCAGTTTGATCTGCTGTACCTCGATGCCGCGCTCGCTGCCATAGGCGCGCAGAAAGGCCACATTGCCCGTGCGGTTGTGCCCAAAGCTGAAGTCGCTGCCTACGACCAGGCCGCGCAGATTAAAATGCGCGCGCAGCTCGTCCATAAAATCGCTGGCGCTCATGGCTGCCACGGCGGGTGTAAACTCGATGACTATAGAATCCGCGATGCCCCCATACGCCCTGGTGAGCGCCAGCCTCTCGTCCAGGGTGGTCAGACAGCGCACGTCGATCTCCGGACGCAACACTTTCAAGACGTGTGGTTGAAACGTGACAAGCACGGGCGTGCTATTGAGCGTGCGCGCCAGTTGACACACCTCGCGCATCAGCCCCTGGTGTCCTTTATGGATACCATCGAAATTACCGATGGTGATAACAATTGGTTCAGTGTCAGTAAGTGTGGTTGTATAGCGCATAGATACCTTATGAACAGAATAATGACCAGAGAGACTCTCGACCTATACTATCACAGCCGCGCATTCCAGGCAACCTGATCGCTCTTCTTAGCTATAGTTGAAAGACCTTTATTGGTTGCCACTTCGCCAGGGCTGCATTCCACGTGGCGATGGCGATAAAGTCCCCTCCTGAGTTATAAACGCGTGCCAGATTTCTTGTTGTCTCCGCAATCTCATAGGTGAAAATATTGCCATGACGCACGCGCAACTCGTCCGCGTCGCTCAGGTGGAGCGCGGGATACTGTGCTAAGGCCCGATCCGCTGGCTGGATATAACTCGCGACCTCGCCCTGCTCGCATGCCAGGGCCAGTTCCTCCAGCGTGGTGCTTTCCTCCAGACGAAAGGGGCCGCTCCTCGCGCGCACCAGCCCGGCGAGATGCGCGCCACAGCCCACAGCGCGGCCCAGATCATAGGCCAACGAGCGAATATAGGTACCTTTGCTACAGGCCACATCGAGGGTCAGCAGTGGCTTCTGCCAGTCAACGATCTCCAGGCGGGAGATTTCGATGGGGCGGGCGGCAAGCTCCAGTTCTTCGCCCGCGCGCGCCCGTTTATAGGCGGCCTGCCCCTGAATTTTGATGGCCGAGTAGCGCGGCGGTACCTGCATCTGCTGACCGCAAAATTGGTTCAACGCCTGCTCGATCTCGCTGCGGCTGAGTTCGTCAGCGCTGGCCATGCGTGTGACCTCGCCCTCCGCGTCGTAGGTCTCGGTTTCGACGCCAAAGAGCAGGCTGGCGCGATACTCTTTGCCACTCTCGCTCAGATATTCCGCTACCCGCGTACCCTGTCCGACGCAGATGGGCAGCACGCCGCTGGCCGCCGGGTCCAGCGTACCCGCGTGCCCGACGCGCTTCTGTTTCAGCAATTTGCGCATCTTCGCCACTACATCATGTGAGGTCATGCCGGTGGCTTTATGAATGTTGAATATCCCGTCCATAGTGTATCTTTCAAAACAGGCTTTTTAGATTTGTCATGTGATAGGTGCTGATGTTGGCGAAATCATCATCAGCACCTATCACATGACAATAATTAGTTATCTTGTAATTCTTGTTCCAGGACGGCGACGGCGAAGGCCATTGCCTCCTGAATGGGAAGATGCAGAGTGGCTCCGGCTGCGCGCGCGTGACCTCCACCTTCGCCCTTGCTCAGGCGCTGGCAGATCTCGGCGGCGTTATGGGGTGCTGCGCTACGCAGGCTCAGGCGCGTGACGTCGGGTTCACCGTAGCTTTTAAAAAAGGCGGCGATGCGTACCCCCTCGATATCGCGCAACATACCAGCAGTGTTGCCGTCAGTCTCCAAGCTAGCTCCTGTGTGGGCCAGCGTCTCGTTGGTGGACCAGGACCAGATCAGGCGTCCCTCGCAGCTTGTGCGCGCATGTTCGATGACCGCCGCCTGGAAGCGCGCCTGGACCAGCGTGCGTTCGCGGAAGACGGGTTGCGCGATGGTCTCGGTGATGGCACCGTGACGCAGCAGTTCAGCCGCGACCTCCAGAGAGCGCGGGGTAGTGTTGGTGAACTGAAACGAGCCGGTGTCGGTAATCAGGCCCGTCAGCAGACAGAGCGCGGCCTCGCTACTCAGGGGCAGTTGCGCCTGTTGCTGGAACAGCACGAGAATCTCGGCAGTCGCCGCCGCACCGGGATCGATCAGATTGACCTGCCCGCAGCCGCCACTGCTGATGTGATGGTCAATATTCAGGATGCGTGCCCGCTTGAGAAAGTCCTGGTGGCGTTCGTAGAGCGGACCGAAGCGGTATAGCTCGCCTGCGTCCAGCGCGATCACCAGGTCAAAAGCTTCATCGCCCAGATCCTGGGCCAGCGTTTCCAGGCCGGGCAGGAAGGTCAGATATTTCGGCGCGGGGTCCGCGCAGGCCGGGACACACGTTTTGCCCAGTGCGCGCAGGATATGCGCCAGGCCCAGAGCCGAGCCGAGGCAATCCCCATCAGGATGCTCGTGAGCCAGCAACGCAATACGCTGCGCTGGCGCGATCAGGTCCATTGCCTGACGCACCAGCGCGCTATCCAGTTGGTGCTCTAAGGTAGGGTTACTCTGGCTCATGTCTATGCTCATCCTCAGCAGATGCTTCTGCCTCCTGCTCGTCCTCGTCTTCATCCTCAGCATCGGCACTCTCTTCCGCAGCGTTGGCGGATTTCTGCGCCTCCTCTTCCTCCATCTCGCGAATCAGGCCCAGGACATGCGCGCCCTGCTCAATTGAGTGGTCCAGTTTGAAGGAAATTTCGGGCATAAAGCGGATCGTCAGGCGCGCGGCCAGTTCGTGGCGAATAAAGCCCGTGGCATGGCTCAGCGCCTCAATAGTCCCCTTTTTCTCCTCGTTCTCGCCCATCACGCTGACAAAAATTTTCGCATAGCGCAGATCGCCGCTCACCTCAACGCGGGTGATACTGGCGAAACCGACGCGGGGATCTTTGACGCGGGTGCGCAGCAGATCGCTCACCTCCATCGCGATCTGCTCACCCAGTCTGGCCTGTCTATGTGGATTTGGCATCTATGGCTTCTCCCTTTCAACCGTCACGCACTACGCGCCAGGTTTCACCTTCTCTTTGGCAAAGGCTTCGATGATATCGCCGACCTCAAATTCGGTGAAATCTTCCAGCAAGATGCCGCATTCGTAGCCGGTTGCGACCTCGCGCACATCATCTTTGCCGCGCCGTAGCGAAGCCACCTTGCCTTCGTAGACCTTCGCCTCTTTGCGCAAGACCCTGGCTTGCGAGGCACGCGTGAGCCTGCCGTCCAGAATGCGGCAACCGGCGATGACCGTGGTTTTGCCCGCTTTGAAGATCTGCTGGACCTCGGCGTGTCCTTCGACCACCTCCTGGAAGGTGGGCTCCAGCATGCCGGTCAGCGCGGCCTGAATGTCGTCGGTCAGCTTATAGATGATGTTATAGTAGCGGATATCCACGCCCTCTTTCTGGGCCACGCGCTGAGCCGCGCCATCGGCTTTGACGTTAAAGCCAATGATGATCGCGCCAGAGGCCGCGCCCAGATGCACATCGGTCTCGCTGATATTGCCGATCCCTTCGTGGATCAGGCGCACTTTAAGGTTCTCTTCACCAACCTTGCTCAGCGCGTTTTTGAGGGCCTCAGCCGAACCCTGCACATCACATTTCAGAATGATGTTCAGTTCTTTCACCTTGCCCTCTTGCATCTGCATGTAGAGGGTATCCAGGCTGACCGAACCCATTGGCGTGCTCTCGCTCTTGCGCTGCTCGGCGACTCTGGTAGCGATCTGTTTGGCCGTTTTCTCGTCCGCCACGACCTCCAGACGATCCCCGGCTTGCGGCACTTCAGGCAGGCCCAGAATGCTGACCGGCGTGCTGGGCGGCGCTTTCATGACGCGTTTGCCTCGATCATTGGTCATCGCGCGAATCTTACCGTTCATCGCGCCAACGACGATGTTGTCGCCCATCGTCAACGTTCCCTGCTGGATCAGGACGGTTGCAGTTGCACCGCTGCTCTTCTCCAGGCGAGCCTCGATGATGACCCCGGTTGCGGGACGGCTGGGGTTGGCCTTGATATCCTGCACCTCGGCCACCAGCACAATCATCTCCAGCAGCTCATCAATGCCGGTGCCGCGTCGCGCAGAGACGGGGACACAGACGACATCGCCGCCGTATTCCTCGATGACCACGCCAATCTCGGCCAACTGCTGTTTGACATGGTCGGCGTTGGCGTCGGCCTTGTCGATTTTGTTCAGCGCGATGATGATCGGCATCTTCGCCGCCTGCGCGTGGTCGATGGCCTCGCGCGTTTGAGGCATCACACCATCGTCAGCCGCGACCACGATGATCGCGATATCCGCGACCTGGGCGCCACGGGCGCGCATGGCGGTGAAAGCCTCGTGACCTGGTGTATCCAGAAAGGTGATCTTGTTGCCGTTAATCTCAACCTGATAGGCGCCGATATGTTGAGTGATGCCGCCTGCCTCGCCCGCCGCCACTTTCGTCTTGCGGATTGTATCGAGCAGGGTGGTCTTGCCGTGGTCAACGTGCCCCATAATCGTCACAACTGGTGGGATAGTGACCAGGTGCTCGTCATATTTCGCGTCCACCAGAATATCCGAGGCTAGACCCTCGCGACGCCGCTGGACTGCTGGCGCGATGGCCAGTTCGCTCTGAGAAGGCTCGAAGCCCAGGTCTTGCGCGACAAGCGCTGCTTTATCGTAATCCACCACCTGATTAATGCTGGCAAAAATGCTGTGTTTAATAAGTCCGCGAATAATCTCATTCACCGTACACTGTAAAAGCTCGGCCAGATCTTTGACGACGATCTGTGGTGGAATCGAGATTGGACCCGTGGGCTTTTCCTTGACCGCTGCCACGCGCCGCTCGTGGGTGCGCTGAGCCGGTCCACTTGAACGCGCTCCGCCTCTACCGCCGCCATGCGGTCCTCCTCGACCAGGGCCGCCAGATCCGCCGCCATACCTGGCTCCGCCTGGGCGTGGCCCACTGCCACCACCTGGGCGCGGTCCGCCGCCCGGACGCGGTCCGCCGGGACCACCAGCAGGACGTGGAGCATAGGTGGTTGAACCAGGACCACTGCTACGCTGGGGGTAGGGCGCCGTTGAGCGAGAACCACCGTCGCCTCTAGGGGCGTAAGAACCCTGGCGCGGGCCGCTATCACTTCTGGGGGCGCCTTCACCTCGCGGAGCGTAAGAACCCTGGCGCGGGGCACTGTCGCTTCTGGGAGTATAAGAACCCTGACGTGGAGCATTATCGCTTCTGGGAGCACCTTCGCCTCTAGGAGTGATTGTGCTCTGACGAGGAGCGCCCTCACTTCTAGGCGTAGTTGTTCTAGGATGTGTCGCGCCTTCGCTGGGATGGACCGTACTTTCAGCTTTGGGAGCGGCAGCGCTCTCGGTTCTGGCGGCTGGTTTACTTTCAGCTTTGGGAGCGGCAGGACTCTCAGCTTTAGCAGCAGGCGTTCTTTCAGCTTTAGCAGCGGCAGGACTCTCAGCTTTAGCAGTGGTCTTTCTCTCAGCTTTGGGAGCGGCAGGACTCTCAGCTTTAGCAGCGGTCTTACTTTCCGATTTGGCAGCCGTTGTGCTTTCAGCTTGTGGGCTGGTCGTGCTTTCGGCGGCGGGTTGAGTACGTGTCGTTTTGGAGGCAGCAGTGGTACGGCGTCGGGTGGGCGTGGTTTCTTTCGCGGCTGCCTCCCCGGTGGTGGACGTTTGCACGCCCTCTTCGGTGGTAGCGGCAGCTTTTGAGCGCGTCGTTGAACTGCTGCGCTTCGGCGTAGCAACCCTGGTTTCCTGCTCCGAACTGGCCGTTGTCGCATTCTCCGTTTTTGAGCGTGTTGACCGGCTACGCGTGGTCGTCGGTTTCACCTGCTCCTGTATTTCTGGAGATTCAGATGTGTCTTTCATGAAGAAGACTCCCTTCTGTCTACTGGCACGCCATATTGTCGGTGCCAGAGTATGGATGCGCGTCCCCCACTGATGCGGGGGCGCGTCCTGCTGGTTGCAATAGGGCGTCGGAAATCTCTCTTCACAGCCATAAAAAGGGGCTGTCGCGTATCCCTCTGCCGAAATCTGGCGTACAGCTTGTGTTGCTGTACGTTCATAGCAAATCGGGGAGGATAACTCCTCCAGGGACGGACAGACCCGCTTGTTGGTGCAGTGCCAGGCATATCGTTGTCTGCGCTCGCTGGCATGGGGCTATGGTTAGTTGTTCATAGCTGTCGCTCCGCAAACTCTGCCAAAACTGCCCTCCAAACCGGGGGCTGTGCCTCTATTACGAGAAGAGATAACATTACTCATAGTCGTTCATACTTCATCGGATGTAGGCCTGCTCTCTCTGGGCATCGGCTCAGAGCAAACGCGGCCCGCTTTCAACTTGTGAAGTTTTCCCCATACGGGGAAGATGGATCGCTGCGCCAGGGCTGCTTCGTATCCAGGGAAAAGAATGGATGTGTTGGAACAGCACTTTTGCGCTTTTAGTATAGCCTAAAACGCACCCTGTTTGCAACAATTTTGCCAGATAGCCCAGCGCTGTGCAAAAAAAGTCAGGGAAATCTGAGCTGCAGCCTGATTCGATGGGCTGCAGCTCTGGCTCAAAGAGTGCCGTGCTACTACGTAGCGCGTATGATCAAGCCACTCATCCTTTTTCAGCGTGTATCTTTATGCTTTCTCGCTGGGATGTTTTTTCGCGGCGCTTTTTGCTACTGTCTCACCAGCAGCGACGGAGACCGGCTCATCCGGCGGCAGGGTTGCAATAAAGGCTTGCAGGGCCGCCTGATCCTCAGCGGAGATGGTGACCTCAAAGGTTTGTTCCAGGCGTTTGCGTTTCAAGGCATTTTCCCAGCAGCTCAGTTTCGCACACAGGTACGCACCGCGACCAGCCTTTTTGCCAGTCGCGTCCAGTAGCACATGGCCATCGGGCGTTCTGACGATCCGCAGCAGCTCGCGTTTGGGCTTGCTTTCGCGGCAGGCGATGCAGGTGCGCATAGGTGGAGGCTTGATGCGTTTCTGTTGCGTTTTTGCCATTATACGCGCACTCCCTTCTCAATTAGTCGTCGTAATCATCGTGTGAACTATAGCGGCCCCGGCTCTGGCTCGACGAACGTTTGCGCGAACCGCGCTCGCGGTCACGTTCTCCTGAGCCACTTCCCCCCCGACGACCTCCATTGGAGCGCGTGTTGCCGTGGGCTGGACCGCTTGAAACTTGCTCTTCAAACATCTCCTCAAAGACCTCACCTTCTTCTGGCCGGGTGACATCCACGCGCCAGCCGGTGAGTTTGGCCGCCAGGCGCGCGTTCTGGCCATCCTTGCCGATAGCCAGGGAAAGCTGTTTCTCCAGTACCGTCACCTGGGCCGTGTGGTCCACGTCGCGCAACACCACTTTGAGCGGCTTGACCGGGCTGAGCGCGTGGGCCACAAAATGGGCCTGGTCGGAACTCCACTGGATGATATCGATTTTCTCATCATTCAGTTCATGCACGATATTATTGATACGCGCACCGCGCACGCCAACACACGAGCCGATGGGGTCCAGACCTTCCTGACGGGCCACTACCGCGACCTTCGAGCGGCTGCCCGGTTCGCGCGCGATGGCCTTGATCTCCACCGTCCCTTCGTAGATTTCGGGGACTTCCGACTCAAAGAGGCGGCGCACCAGGTCGCGGTGCGTGCGTGAGACCAGAATTTGCAGCATGCGTCCTGGCA
The DNA here is from genome assembly GCA_964250225.1 of uncultured Ktedonobacteraceae bacterium. Lineage (GTDB taxonomy): Bacteria > Chloroflexota > Ktedonobacteria > Ktedonobacterales > Ktedonobacteraceae > Paraktedonobacter. The sequence continues at coordinate 49,420 of CAXUEY010000024.1, forward strand.
CACGCCTCACATCATAGACATACACACGCAGACGCTGGCCGGTACGATAGCGCTCGGTGCCAACCTCTTCGCCGGGCGGCATCAAACCCTCAACATGCTCAGCTTTATCGAAGTCCAGTAGCCAGCCGCGGTTGGGATCGCGCCGGGTGAGCGTGCCCAGACGAATCTCACCAACCCAGTCTTTGAGCTTCTCATGCAGGTGCTCGTGTTCGGCCTCGCGAATGCGCTGCAGAATCACCTGTTTCGCGGTTTGTGCGGGGATGCGGTCAAAAATGGAAGAAGAATCAACGTCCATTGTCTGTCCGAGCGCTGCGTGCGGATTCAGGCGTTGTGCCTCTGCCAGTGAAATCTCATCATTTGGTTCATTGACCTGCGCCACTACCCGTTTCTCCGCCCACACACGCACCTCTCCGTTTTTATCAACTTCGATGCGAATGTTTTCCCCACCGCCAAAACTCTTGCGGTAGGCCGCGAGTAACGCGTTGGCCACGGTTTCCATTACCACTTCGCGGGGTAAACCTTTTTCAGCAGTCAATTGTGCAATGGCAGCTTGAAATTCGCTCCTCATATGCCGTACTCCTCCCGCTTATCGCCCGGTAGACAATATCCATGATTGTTCAAAGAACTCGACCAGCCTCTTGAGCAAGCTAGCCAGATACAAGAAAAAAGCCTCTGGCAAACAGAAAAGTGGGGAACACCCACTTTTCTCTGGAGATCTTTCCTCATATTCTATGCGAAGTATACCATACCCACCACGCGAAAGCAACCGCAACTTTCCCGTGGCAGCGGAAAACCCCCTCGACGCCCGGTAGGAATCCATGTTACAATGCTGAAA
>CAXUEY010000025.1:0-32821 GCA_964250225.1 uncultured Ktedonobacteraceae bacterium
ATGTGGTACAGGATACCTTCAAGGGCAAGATCTACACCACCATCGGGCACAATCTCGTCTATTTCACCGGCGATGGGCAGTCACACCAACTGGTGGGCGGCGGCAACGTCTCTGATCCGGCGGTTTCGCCCGATGGCACAAAGATTGCCTTTATTCAACGCTACAAGCAGTATTCGGACCTGGCCTACGTGGACGCCAGCGGGGGGCAGCCGCACGTTCTGCTGAGCGGCAATGGGAGATACGCGCAAAATAGCCTGGGCTACTGGTACACGACCTATCACTGGCTCTTCGAGCCGACCTGGTCAGCGGACGGTTCAACCCTGCTCTTTTTGAGCGATTGGAATAAAGCGGCGAACAACTGCACCAATGAGGATGCGCCGATGCTGGATTTGCAGGTCTTCACTATTCCTTTCAACAATCCTGCAGCTAAACCCATCGTTGTGGCCTACGCCTCGTTTGGTGGCGGTGGGGACCGCGACCCCAGCTATCGTCCAGGTCATCCCGACCAGATTATCTACGTCCATTATTCTCCCCTGCCTGGTGACGCGTCCAACCAGGTGATACAACTCTACCTGGCCGATCCCGGCGAACTGGCCCGCCATCCCGCGCGCTACTGTTCTGGTGGCAATGACTCAGGCGTGGCGATTAGCGATCCCAAAGATGAGGTGATCCAGCCAGCTTTCTCGCCGGATGGCAGCGCGATTGCCTATGTCAAACGCGACAGCGCCACCGCGATGAGCCTGACCATTATGCCCGTGCCGGAGAACGTCACACAGACCCCCAACGATCCCAACGTGCTCAAACAGGCCCTGCTGCCCTACCAGCAGTCGTCACATATCCTCTCCAGCCTCGACATCGCCCGGCCCGTCTGGTCGCCCGATGGCAAGCAGATCGCGTACATCACCGAGAACAACAATACGCTGGACCTCTGGCTCATCAACCTCAACCACAATGTATCGACGGGAGCCTATATCATCAAAGGTTCGCCCATCCAGGTCACCAGCGGCGGCATCGACGGCGATTCGCGCGTAGTCTGGACCAGTTAAGATAGAGATGAGCGCATAAAAATGGTGACGAATTGCGTTCGTCACCATTTTTATGCGCTCATCGACGACTACCTATTTTACGCGGTCTCTACTGTTGGGCCGCCGGTTGGTTGAGGTGCCTGCTGGCTACTGGCCGCTGGCGCCTCGTCAGCGAAATCGCCCTCTTGCGCGGGCCGTTTGAAGACGTAGTACGCCGAATTGCCCGTCAGCGGCTGAATACCCACCAGTTCCCAGGCATCCTTCCCCAGCGTACTCATATAGCGCCGCACAAACGTGCTCCTGCGTTCGTTCTCTCCGCGAATGGTCTCCAGACCTTCGCATGAGATGCGTCCTCGATAATCAACATACGCAACTTTGTATGCCCACTGTGCCATAATCTTCTCCTTCCGCCGCATGACTCGCTTCTCATGCAACCAGAACTATTGCTCACCAGTCCCAAAATACGCGCTGAATAACGTATCTTTGGATCATGTGCTTCGAGTCGCTACTGGCATAGCCCGCGCCACTACATCCGGTAGCGACGTGAGATCGAGCGCGTCCGGGGTCTTCCGCCTCGCACGCAGTTGATGAGATGCGCTCTCTCTCCGCGGCCAGGCAACGCCGGGTTCCACAATCAGCCTTGCCTGACCACGAGCTATGCCTGTAGTTTCCTCTGCACGTTGCCAAGTATACCCGCTTCCCACGCGCGCCGCGCCGCTCATTTGACCGGTTTTTGTGCCAGGCTATTTAGAGGGGGAGAGATCCTGTAGATTTCTACAGGTGAAATCAGAACAAAGGGCTAGCAATTTGACAGGGCATCTCTCTGTATGTTGATATTAATCTATTGAGATGCTTAAAGAAAAGAGCGCAAGGATGAACCAGCAATTTCCCGATCTGCCAACCGTTCCCATGCCGGTAGCCAGGCCCCGGCGCACTCGTCGCAAACGCTGGCTTGTCGCGTTGATCATCGCCAGCCTTCTCGTTATCCTCGGTGTCGGCATTGGCGTAGTGAGCAGGGGCGGGGCATCGCGTTCGCAAACGGCCAATCGAGCACAGACAACCAGCACAGCCGCAGCGCAGACTGCTGAGGTGACCAATTCTGCCACACCGGGCACTACTGCCATCCCCACAGGAACGGCAGCGGCAGCGCAGGCCACCGCGACCACAGCAGCGGCGCAGGGGGCTGCGACCGCACCCACACCTACGCCTCCTCTCTCCAGCATAAGCCACGGCAGGCCACACCTGGGCGGACCTTTCTCAGACTTCATCGGCGCGTATGGGCAGCCCACGTCCCAGGGCGACTCGAATAGCCTGAACTTCTGGACCGGCCCGAACCAGAGTATCGATATCAATGTGCAGCGCAATGAGCAGGGGGTCGTGACGCAACTGAATATTCTTGGCCCTGACACCTGGAATACGCAGCAGACGCAAACCTATTGTATCCAGCTTTTACCCGACCATGCCGTGCAGTTCAGCGCCACGGGGAATCTCATAAAATACCACAGTAGCTCAGGCGATGTGTTGCTCAATCTCCAATCGCCATCGACCTGTTTGCTCTCTTTTGCTTGATATTACGTGAAAAAGGAAATATATACTAATGGACGATATTACACATCAGACCCGGCCACAGACTTTGGCCCAAAAACTAGCTTTGCTGGCCGATATTTTACGCGACTGTTCACCCCTGGGTTTGCATTATGCCGAGAATATCTATCAGCGCGACAGAAATCGTCGGGTGCAGGACGTGGCGCTTGAACTGCTCGCCCTGGCCACGGCTGAGCCTCTTGAAGAACTTGAACCGTTGCGTGGAACGCTCATGGCGCGTCCAGCCCCGTTTCCGGTCAGCGACGCAGCCGTCATTGATGAGGCTGGCCAGATCTTGCTCATTCGCCGGGCCGATAACGGTTTGTGGGCTATGCCCGGCGGCGCGCTGGACGTTGGGGAGACTCCTGCGCAGGGAGCGGTGCGCGAGACTTTAGAAGAGACGGGCGTGACGTGCGAACCGGTCAAGCTGGTCGGGGTGTATGATTCTCGCTTGTGCGGCACCGTCTCGCTACACCAGCTCTATCAGTGTAATTTTCTCTGCCGTCCACTCTCCTATATTCCCGTGGTTGATCCACCTGAGCACGCCCACGAAGTTAAAGAGATCAGGTGGTTTCCTGAAGACGCGCTGCCAGAGGACATCGATCCGGGCCATGTGCGGCGCATCCCGGAAGCGTTTCGCGTCTGGCATGGCGATGACAGGGCGTATTTTGATTAGAGTATATTGGTCAACATGCGAGCTTCTTGGATGAGTTCCTCAATATCACTAAATCGGCCTGGACCGCTCTGAACGGCTTCGTTCCACAATTGTCTCAACTCATGAATCTGCTGCTGGCGTACCATCTGTTTCACGCGCCAGTCGCGCAACGCCTCGCGGATCACCTCGCTGGTGGAAGCATAGTTGCCCGTTGTCACTGCCTCGTTAACCATCGCGGCCAGTTCCGGGGTCAGGGTAATGCTTATCTTCTCTGTGCCTGGCATATGGTTTGCTCCTGTATAGAGTAACATTTCATCCTACTTTATCCTACTACATATATGGCTTGCTGGCAAGGCAACCCAATACTTGCTTGTATGAAAACTCTACGATAGAGAAGCGAACCTCTCGCTTTTGTCCCGCTGACACACGATAGTTCTCTATCTGAAAAGAGATGAGAATATTGCTCTCGAAAGCCTTGCTTTTGGAGTCAAAAGATTCTATAGTATTCTTAAGTCAATCGTAGTAATTCAGAGTGATGTGAAATCACAGGAAGTGAGGCATCTATGGAACCCCTGCTTACCACGGAAGAGATCGCGGACTATCTGCGTGTGGAGGTGGTGACAGTGCGCCGCCTGGTGACACGCGGCGAACTGCCCGCTTATCGTATCGGCAGCGAATTCCGCTTTATTGCCCCTGATATTGAGGCCTTTGTCAAAGATCAGCGTGTCACCTGGCCCGGCGCCAATCCTGGAGACGCGGTCGAAAAATTCACCGAACGCGCGCGCAAGGTTTTCATTCTGGCGAACGAGGAGGCGCAGCAGTGGGACCACCACTACATCGGCACCGAACATCTCTTGCTGGCTCTGGTGCGCGAAGGTGAGGGTGTCGCAGCTGTCATGCTGACACGCTCCGGTCTCAAGCTTGAGGATGTGCGTCAGCGTGTGGTGGATATCCTGGAAAGGGGCCAGCAGCGCGCCGGAGGAAGCCAGCCAGCACAGTTCAAACTGGTCGTCCAGGAACTGCTGAGCCTGGGTCACACCTCCAGCCCGTTCGGTGAGCGTCCGCTGACCAGGCGCGCAAAAAAGGTGATTGATCTGGCTGTGGACGAGGCGCGTCGCCTGAACCATCACTACATCGGTACCGAGCATCTACTGCTGGCTCTGGTGCGGGAGGGTGATGGGATTGCGGCACAAATATTGGTGGAGGGATACGGCCTGACGCTCGATAAGGTGCGCGAGCTGGTTATGAGCATTCTTCAACAAGGTCATACGCCACCAGCGCCCCCGGAGATCCCTGAGCAGGCTGCAACCCTTCTGAGTGCGGATGAGCAAGGCATCCAATGTGGCACATGTCGCGCGCGTAGCCCTGAATACTTCCACTACTGTTTCAATTGTGGGGGGAAGCTACAAAATTAGCTTGATTTGCATAAAGCATCTTTGGGATATTTTACGATAAATGCTCCGAAGGTGCTTTTTCTTCTTATCCTTTATAAACAAGGATAGTACCTGTATGTTACTTCATTGGCGCGAAAAAGCCCGATTGCGTGGGCAGCTAGAGGCACTCCTCTTGCTGAAACGACTATAAAATATGGCTATCTGGAGGCGTTGGGATCGCTCTTCGCTACAATAGCCGGGGCATTGCGCGCGCGCTGGCCTGCGCATGCCCAATACTCCCTACTTATCCGGCTTTTCAAACGGGGGAGTTAGAGCGGCAAATTAAAGGCAAACATCGTGCCCTGTCCCCCTGGTAGCGTCTCCACGCGCAGCGCGCCGCCGTGGGCCTCGATAATCGAGCGTGTGATAAACAGGCCCAGCCCGGTGCTGTCCTGCATGGCTGAAGCTTGCGGATATGTCGGGGCATGGAAGAACTGCTCGGCCTGGGTGCCAGAGAGGCTCATGCCCATGTTATGCACGCTGATATGCGCCGCGCCCTCTTCACACCGGGCGCGCACCGTGATTGTCGTCTCCTCGTCCGAGTATTTGATGGCGTTATCAAGCAGATTGCCCACCGCCTGTTGCAAACGCTCACTGTCCCAGTTTCCCAGTAGCGGCTCCGTGGGCAGCGCCAGCTCGAAGGTGTGGAAAGGCGCCACGGGCCTGGTCTGCTCGACGAGGCTTTTGAGCAACTTGCTGAGGTTGCACGTCTGGCATTTCAGGGCGAAGCGGCCCGTGGAGAGTCGCGAGGCGTCCAGCCAGTCTTTGACCAGGCGTGCCATACGCCAGGCCTGGCTGATGATGATCTGGCCACCGCGTGCCACCGTCTCGCGCCGCTGGTTGGGACGCGCAATCAACTGGGCATAGTTGATAATCGGGGTCAGCGGACTCCTCAACTCGTGCGCAATCAGCGAGGCCAGGCGCTCTTTTTCGACCAGTTGCGCCTTGAGCTGTTCATTCTCTTCTTCTAACAACAGGCGGGCCGCCGTCAATTCACTTACCTGACTTCGCAGGTCGCGAATGGTGCTGTCCCGCACATCCTTGTCTTGTAATTGCATGCCATTGGTTTCCTAACGTGCGTTTGATCATTTTGTTATTCAAACTATACCTTCTTATCCATGCATTTTTCCACTGTAGAGTTAGAAATTAGGACTATTGGGTAACAGTTCTTCCCTCAAGCACAAGAAAGTGGAGAAACTCATTTTACCGAATTTCTCCGCTTTTTCTCTGTTTAAGATGCAGTTACTCTGCCGATGGTGGCGAGAGGATGCCCAGGTCTACCAGCTCATCTTGCGCGGCCTCGCTCAATTGCGTGAGGTCCAGGCTGGGGTCGGCGTGGGCGACTAAATGACGTAGCCTTTCGGCGATCTCCAGGCGCATCTGGTAGTCCGAGTTGAGCAGTAGTTCGCCGACGGTGATCTCGATCTGGCGCCGCTGGATGGTTGCGAAAGCGGATTCAGCCATGATATTGTCCTTCCACCTAATCTGCCGCCGCAGTGGCTTTGCTTTTACTTTCGCTCGCCGCCGCGCTACTGGTCTTCTCGCCGCCAGTCTTCTCACTGCTGGTTTTCTCGCCACTGGCCTTGTTCTCGCTCGTGCTCTCCGTTTTGGGTGCGCCTTCTTTGTTCTCGCTGGAACCGTTGTGATTATTGGCGTGGCTCTCGCTTGCAACCTGGCCGTTGCCGTGGTCGGTCTTATAGAAGCCGGACCCTTTGAAGACGATCCCCGCCGGGAAGAGGATGCGCCTGATGGTGCCATTGCACTGCGGGCACACCGTCAGGGCATCGTCGGTCATTTTCTGCCAGATCTCAAAACGATGCTCACAGCTTTTACATTGATATTCATAGGTTGGCATAGAATTTGTTACCCCTGGTCTACTGGTCTCTGGCCGTATTGAGAGCGCATCAGCATGCGTCCTTACTCCTAATAGTAGCGCGCTACCGTCGCGCTGTCAATCAAAAAACCAGAGTGCCAGCGCAACTGGTAATTGAATCGAGGGAATCTTCGTACTCTCTACTGATGAAAACACTGTGGCCCATTCATCCTATTCCAGAGTGGTTTGGCGTAGGACGTTTGAGGCCCAGCTTTTTCAGAAACGTGGGAAGTATGCTACGACGATCCGCTTTGAGGATACTGCGTCACGTACTCCTTGAGCTTCTCAGCAGCGTCGCGCGTCATGCCGTCTATGGCGACCAGTTCTTCGAGGCTGGCCGCGCCTATGGCCTTGATAGAGCCGAAATGCTGCATCAGGGCTTTTTTGCGCTTGGGACCAATGCCCGGTACCTCGTCGAGCACGGATTTGAAGGTTTTCTCTGAACGCACTTTGCGGTGATAGGTGATGCTGAAACGGTGCGCCTCGTCGCGGATACGCTGGAGCAGGTAGAGGCCCTGCGAACTGCGCGGCAAGCTGATCGGCTCGCTGGCGCCGGGAATGTAGATCTCTTCGGCGGTGGCGAGTTTGGTGTGCGACCCTTCTTCTTTGGCCACGCCAATCGTCGGGATGTCCAGCCGTAGCTCGCGCATGACCTCCAGCGCGGCGTTCAACTGTCCCTTGCCCCCATCGATAATCACCAGATCGGGCAAGGCCCAGGCGTGCTGCATGCTGCTCTCCGCCTTCTCACTGTTCGCCATATCTACCTCATCCGTGTTGTGCTCCGACTGCTCACCTTCGACGACATTGCCCACACGCGTGCCATCCTCCAGAACTTCATTGATCTCATGCGCGTTGGTGCTACCCCCATTCCGCAGCGATGCGTTGTCGACAACCTCATCTTGTGTGGTGGGTGCGTTCGCGGCTTTCTGGCTAACTGTATCGACGACTGCCGTGGCCTCGGTGTCAAGCTCGGCCTCTTGTTGGCTCGCGGCCTTGCGGAAGCGGCGGCGCAGGACTTCCTGATGGCTGGCGAAGTCGTTGGCGCCCTCGACGGTCTTGATCTTGAAGCGGCGATACTCGCTGTTGCGGGGCCGTCCGCCCTCGAAGACGACCATCGCGCCAACAGAGTTGGTGCCCTGGGTGTTGGAGATGTCGTAGCACTCGATGCGGCGCGGGGGCGTGGCAAGGTTGAGCGCCTCCTGCAACTCTTCCAGCGCCAGTTGCGTCTTCTGGCTATCGCTTAGCCACTTGATGCGCTGCTGCTCCAGCACCTCGCGCGCGTTTTGTCGGACCATCTCGACCAGGCGCAGTTTCTCGCCGCGTTTGGGTTCGCTGATGGTCACGGCGCCACGCCGCTTCTCTTTCAGCCACGCTTGCAGGGTTGTTTTGTCGTCGGGCTCGGCCTCGACGACGATTTCAGCGGGGATATGCGGCACGCTCTCGTAGAATTGCAGGAAGAACGAGGCCATGATCTCGCCGGGGCTGCTCTCACGCGTGCCCTGTAAGATAAAGAATTCGCGTCCGACCAGCTTGCCGTTGCGGAAGAAAAAGACCTGCGCGCACGTCTCGTCGTCCTGGCTGGCCAGGGCAATCACGTCCTGGTCGTCCTGCCCCTCGGTGGAGATGATGCGCTGCTTCTCCAGGATACGCTCGACGGCTTTGATGCGGTCACGGATGCGCGCCGCATCCTCGAAGTTGAGGTTCTCTGCGGCCTCCTCCATCTTGGCCTGCAAGTTCTTCAGCACCTCGTCGTGCTTGCCTTCCAGGAAGAGAATCACCTGCTGGATGACCGCGTTATACTCCTCACGCGTGGTATAGGCGACGCAGGGCGCGATGCAGCGATGGATATAGTATTGCGTGCAGGGCCGGGTCAGCAGCTTCTGCTTCCAGCCCGCTGGCGGCTCGCCCTCCGCTGGTGGCGCCCATCCGCTGGCCTCGTAACGGCACGTCCGAAAGGCAAAGAGTTTGTTGAGCAAATCGAGCGTGGCATCGACGGCGCCGGAATTGGTGTACGGGCCGAAGTAGCGGTTGCCGTCGCGCTGGAAGTTGCGCACACGGTAGACGCGTGGAAAGTCCTCGCTCAGTGACACTTTGATATAGGGATAGCTCTTGTCGTCGCGCAACAGTACATTATATTTGGGCCGGTACTGCTTGATAAAATTGCTCTCCAGGACCAGCGCCTCAACTTCATTGCGTACCACCAGAAACTCGATATCCTCGATTTTTGCGACCATGCTGCGGTTCTTGGGGCTGTGCTCGGTTGATTCCTGGAAATACGATCTGACGCGGTGAAAGAGGGAGATGGCCTTACCTACGTAGATAATCGTGCCCTGCGCATCTTTCATCAGGTAGATCCCCGGTTTATGGGGCAATGAGTTCAAGACAGACTGGATTCGTTCGTTCATTGAAATATGACCACCCGGTTTCTGGTGTTGTTCGTTCTATACTATAGGTCGCGCAGTTTTTTCAAAAGGATGTGCAAAGACCAGCGGTGCCCTCAGTATACCATACTATGCAGTCTGACGCGTTGCGCGCCGGGCTGATGGCTTGCAAGCCAACATGTCGTTGGGTATGGTGTGTACTGGCCGATTGTCGTGGAAAACGTCGTTGGGTATGTGTATGCGCGGATCAGTGGGGCTATCGTTTTTGTAAAGAAGAACGGTTGCCCGCTCACTGGCTGCGCCTCTCTAAAGGAGAAAACATCATGTTGAAACATTTCTTTTTTACACCTGTATGTCTTGTAGCGCTCGTGCTGCTGCTCTCAGGATGCGATCTCTCGGTTCACGCGAAAAACACGCAACAGGCCTCGCCAGCCGCATCAGTCGCGCAGAACACGGTTGTGCCTGCCGTCTCGCCAGTTGTGCAGAGCACTGCTGCTAACCCGGTCGCGCCTGTTGCCAGCGCATCTGCCGGGGCTGTGACGACTGACCCACCGATTGTGCAGGCCCCCACGATCTCTTCGATACCAGAGCGGCCCGCGCCAGTTTCGGTGGCTTTCCCAACGTTCGCGCCCGATCCTGGGGCGCGGGTGCTTTATAACCGAGCTGGGGCACAGGCAGGGAGCAATGAATCCAGGGTTTTTACTAACTCTTTTCCCGCTACACCGGGCTTTCTCGTCCATATTATTTGCCGGGGCTCTGGTCTGATCAAAGTCGAGGTGAGTAGCGGCATCATTAACGAGCTGAGTTGTCCACAGAGCGACAATGTGAACGAGTATTATACCTCCGCGCCATCTTCCCGCTACGCCATTCGCGTCACAGCGATGGGCGCTATCGTGTGGCGCGTCGTGGTTGAAGGGATAAATTAGCGTAGAGGCAGGGAGATACCCTGACCCTTCGTCTCAGGTACCGCAAGACTATAGGAGTTGCGGTACCTGATCAATTGGATTGATCCATGCCATCATCTGAATGTGGCAAGGAGACCCGGTGCATTTTATGCCGGGGAGGAATTGCCACGTCCTGCAGGACGCGTCCCCTTGCCATCCACCTTGCTTGGGTTGACTTTTCACATGCTAGCAGATATCATGTGAGATATGAAACAGAAACGAGCCTTCAAGTATCGATTTTATCCAACGGACGAGCAAAAACACCTTCTTGCTCAGACCTTTGGGTGTGCTCGTTTTATCTACAATTGGGCCTTGCGCAAGCGTACCGATGCCTACTATAAAGAGAACCGGCGACTGTACTACAGCGATACCTCCGCCCTGTTGACTGAACTGAAAAAGCAGGAAGAGTACACCTGGCTCAATGACGTTTCGTGTGTGCCGACCCAGCAAGCCTTGCGGCATCTGGACAAGGCCTTCAGGAACTTTTTCGCTGGGCATGCCAAATACCCCGCCTTCAAAAAGAAACGCCATCAGCAAAGTGCTGAGTATACTACTTCTGCGTTCAAGTGGATTGATGGCACGCTCACCCTTGCAAAGATGAGTACCCCCCTTGCTATCCGCTGGTCGCGCCCCTTGCCTGATGGAAGTACACCGAGCACCGTGACCGTCTCCAAAGATGCTGCTGATCGTTACTTCGTCTCCATCCTGATAGAGCAGGATATTTCCCAGCTTGAACCCGTAGAGCAAACCATTGGGGTTGATCTGGGCTTGAAAGACTTTGTGATCCTCTCCACTGGCGAAAAGGTGGGCAACCCCCATTTCTTCACCACAGACGAGAAGAAACTCGCCAAAGCCCAGAGGCGACACGCGAAGAAGCAAAAGGGTAGTAAGAACCGTACCAAAGCGGCCAAGAAGGTGGCTCGTCTCCACGCCACGATAGCCGATAGACGCCGTGATTTCCAACACAAACTCTCCACGCGCTTGATCCGTGAAAACCAAACGATCTGCGTGGAGACGCTGGCCGTCAAGAACATGGTGAAAAATCACGGTCTGGCCAAAGCCATCGCTGACGTGGGATGGAGTACGTTTGTCTCGCAACTGGAATACAAAGCAGCATGGTATGGCAGGAACCTTGTCAAGATTGACCGGTTCTATCCCTCCTCCAAACGCTGTTCCGCTTGTGGGCATATTCTCGACTCCCTTTCGCTCGATGTTCGCCACTGGACCTGCCCTGAATGTGGGAGGGTCCATGACCGCGATATCAATGCTGCTCAGAACGTGCATGCCGTGGGACTCACGGTATTTGAAGCCTGCGGAGAGGCTGTCAGACCTGGCGCGGTGAAAACCAAACCGGGCAAGCCTCAGCGAAACAGGAAACCCCACTCGTGAGGGGGGGAATCCCCGGCTTGGAAAGCCGGGGAGGATGTCAATTCCGTTTTCTTGGGACTGTGCCAGAATGTATTCATGAGCACGTTTTCAATTCCAAAGAGTATTTCAGCGGTCCCGTGATAGATCGGGTTCATGGGTAAGAAAGGAAATATGGAGGTAATCATGCGAAACATCGTTGTAGCAGAGTTTGTCTCGTTGGACAATGTCATGCAAGCACCTGGTGGTGCAGAAGAAGATACTGAGGGCGGCTTCACCCACGGCGGGTGGACAGGACCGTACTGGCACGATGACCTCGGTGCGCACTTCTTTGAGTCCATGACTCAAAGTGACGCGCTGCTTCTGGGGCGCAAAACCTGGCAGATCCACGGCGGGGCCTTTGAACCCATGTCAGATGGGGACCCCTTTGGCGATGTCATGAACACCATGCCGAAGTACGTTGTTTCCACCACACTGACAACGGCCTCGGCCTGGCGCAACTCCACCTTGATTCGCAGCAATGTGGTCGAGGAAGTACGCGCCTTGAAAGCACAGCCCGGTAAGAACATCGTCATTGATGGCAGCAGCGTGCTGGTTCATACGCTGGCCGAGCACGATCTGATTGATGAATATAGCCTGCTTGTGTACCCGGTAGTGCTCGGCAGTGGCAAGAGGCTGTTTCCTGAGGGATCGCGCGTGAATTTACGCCTGATCGAAGCCAGGCCATTCCCATCAGGTGTGGTGCTCACGCGCTACGCACGCGCGTGATGGGCCGACAAAGGGGGAAATCTTGGAGCAAGTTCACCTTTCCGTTGTTTCCTCGCGTTCTTCCAGCTTTGCCGCAGACAATGGTGAAGCAGGTTCTAAACGCAAGGTCGTCCCGACAATCTCGTCTTGTACCATTGGCCGAGCATAAGAAGAGGTCGGATACTTTTGGAGCAGAGCATGGCTGACGCGCGAGATCGTTGCTTCATCCGTGATACGAACAGCACGCACAGCCAATTGCTCTCCATTCACATGCAGTGTCGCAAAAGGGAACGCGATGATCTCTTGATACCAGCGCCCGGCCTGCCCGCGATACGAACGAACATACACATTATTCTCCTCGACGATCACCCAGATAGGAGTCTGACGGGAAGGGGCCTGAGAAGAAAGCCGAGTTTCGATCACAACTCCTTTTGTCTGTGCCAGGCGCTGGAGTTGTTCCTCATCAAAGTACTTCATGGGGTCCTTCTTTCATTCGATAATTAAGAGCTGGAAGGCAGGTCTGGTGCTGATTCCTTACAGATGCCAGACCTGATTCCTCATATTCGCGCCCGGCGCTTTTAGGAAGCGAGCAATTCCGCTTCGTTCAGCGGCCCCAGCGTCACCAGCACTTGTTTATCGCGCATAGGGAAGCGTTTGAGGGAGCGCAGTACATCCTCGGTAGTGACTTTCTCGATGCGCTCGATCTCTTCTTCGACGCTAATCAGGCGGCCCTCGATGACCCAGTCGTTGGCGATTGAGCGCATGCGTGAGAAGGTCGATTCGCTGCTCAACACCATGCTGCTGATCCATTTATCTTTGGCCCGGCGCAGCTCGTCCTCGTGGATGCCGTCGTCCAGCAGGCTGCTCAGTTCGGCCTGGAGCAGTTTGAGTACGCGGGGCGCCTCTTCGGGCGTCGAATTGGCCTCCATCATCATCATGCCCGTGCCTTCCATCGCCCAGATGCCCGCGCTGGCTGATTCCGCCAGACCCTTCTGGTGGATATTCCAGAAGAGACGCGAGCCGTCGCCGTCGCCCAGGATGCTGCCCCCCAGGATCGCGGCATAGTAATCGGGGTCTTTGACATCGACGGCGGGCATGGAAAGAATCATGATCTGCTGCTTGAGCTTGGGGTCCACCATGATATTCTTGATGGGCTGCGCGGGCTGATAGGGCTGGGCATCCCGGCTGGCATCGCCGCGTCGCCAGTTGCTGCAATGCTTCTCCGCCAGGGCCACGACCTTTTCCCAATCGAAATTGCCAGCGATGGACAGGATCAGGTTGTTCGCTGCGTAACGCTGCTCCCAATAGTGGCGCATCTGGCCGATCTGCATGGCCTCGATACTCTCACGCGACCCCAGCACATCGTGTCCCAGCGGATGCCCGGTAAAGTAGGTTTGCATCATACGCCGGAAGGCCAGGTTATACGGCTGGTCCTCGGAACGCGCGATTTCATTGATGATGACCTCTTTCTCCATCTCAAAATCGCTCTCGGCCAGGCGCGGATACATCATATCGCTCAGCAGCTCAAGTGCGCGCTCCAGGTACTCGCCCAGTACGCGGGCATAGTAGACTGTGGACTCGTGCGAGGTGAAGGCGTTCAGCTCGGCGCCGATTTCGTTAAAGGCCAGCGTAATCTCTTGCCAGTCGAGGGTCGCGGTCCCCTTGAAGACCATATGCTCTAGAAAGTGCGAGACACCGATGATCGCGGGATCAGGCTCGTCACGCGACCCCGTGCGCACATAGTACGAGACGGCCACCGATTCGAAATCTGGCATCGGTTGACCGACGATTTGCAGCCCATTGGGCAGTTGATGCGTATAAAAAACCGGACCATTGGCTGTGGTTTCGGCCATGTATTTCTCCTTTAAGCTGTTCGGCAGGATTGTTCTTACTTGCATGATAGCCCTGGTTCTGCTGCTCTGTCAAATGCGCGGGTTGAATCGCACGGGAGCCTATGATATGCTACTGTATAGGTAACAGCAGTGCAGGTAAGATAAACTCTGCTGCACATGCAATAGCTTAGCGGCAGGAAGTCATACGTAGCGAGTGCGGAGTAGCAGCCCGGTAAACATGCCAGCACGCGAGGGAAATCTCAATGTCGAACGCCACCTGGGGAGATCCAAAACCAACCAGTGATGAACAGTATCCTTTAAAGCTCCTCAAAGGACTTGTACAAGATATGCTCAGGCAGGTTCCAGCCTATGGGGCCTGTCTCGCACTCTATGACGAGAACATCAATCAGATGGTTGTGCGCCTGCATCTCCGACGCTGTGAGCCAGGCGCGCGCTGGGAAGACCCGTTTCTGGAAGAGCATGGAGCGGCCCCGCGCCCCGCGTTGCGGCGCAATACCATGAAGTTTGCCGACAAACAGACCCCCTTGCCTGCTGTCTCTGCCAGCGCGTTTCCGCTGGAAGAGTGTTTTGAGATGGTTCCTCCAGGCGGCCCGGACGAGCTTTTACCTCTCGGTAGCGCTTACGCGCTAGGGCAGGACTTGATCGGTGCCACCTGGTATCATCACCAATCGTACCAGATCAGCCATGCGCGCTATCAGTCTCTGCGCGCCACTTCGCAGTTGCCGCCCATTCAAGAGATGTTTATGGCCGGCTGCTATTTGACACTGCCACTCAAAGAGCCTGCACAGCCATACGAGGACGTGGACCGCAAACATCCACATAACCACTGTCCCGGCGTACTCGTGCTCTATCAAGAGCAGTCCGAGTCGGGATTTCAAGAACAGCAGGTCGTGGTAGCTCAACAGCATGCCGAAAGAATCGCTCTGTACCTGCAAAACGACCATTTGCGGCGCGTGCAATTGCGTACCCGTGACCATATTAAGCACTTACAGCAGATCAGCACAACGTTTCCCAATTCGTTGCGCCTCTCCGAGCTGGTCGAAGAGATCTATCGTTTCGTCCATAATACCGTGGATGTCTCTTCTATGCTCCTCACGCTCTATGACCGTGACACCAAAAAGCTCTACGATATATTCGCGCTCAACCAGGGCAGGCAGATTGAGGGACTCACCGAGAGGCCGGTGATTATCGACCCTGCGACGCGTCCCCACTGGTGGCACGTTGCTCAGAAGGAGAAGCACACGATGCTGCTCACGCTCGGCTCCAATAACCAGGCCGAGATCGAGTTTAACGAAGAACTGCTCACCGGTACATGGGGGGACCAGACGAATGCGGAGACTTTCCTGCTCATTCCCATGAAGATGTTCACGCGCGTTGTTGGCTCGCTTAGTATTACCAGCCAGCGATCCCAGGCATATAGCCCGCTGGAGATCCTGGTGCTGGAAACATTGGTGCAGATTATCACCGTGGCTCTGGAGAACGCCAAGCTCTACGAACGGCCCCGCCTGGCGCTCAAACAGTCCAAGCGCCGCGAAGAGGCCCTGGCCGCCACAGTCAGCGCTCTCCAGGCCATCAGCACCGTGCTCAATCTCAATGAGCTGCTGCACAAATTTGTACAGATCGTGGCCAACCTCGTGCAGGTCGAAATGTGTTCTTTTTTCCAGTTGATGCCCGATGGCGAGGAACTGGCGGCCCAGGCCATTTTTGACCGCACTGGCAAGTGGACCGCCTATGATGGTGTGCGCCGCAGCGACAACGGCGATCATGACGAACTGATCCAGATGATCCATCTGCCTTTCAAGCACTCGCTGCTCTCAGATCTGGTCAATGAGCCGTTTTTCTATCTGGACCCCGCCAATATCGAGGCCCTCGCGCAAAGTAGCGGCGAGAGCGGGGCGATTTTCCTGCGCGAAACCAATACGCAGAAAATGCTTGCCATCCCCGTGCGTTACCAGACCACGGACCTGGTGGGCATTGTCGCGGTCCACGTTTCTCAGCCAGAACGTGTCTTCCAGCCGGAAGAGGTTAGCATCTTGATGGCAATCTCTGCCCAGGCCGCTGGCGCCATTCGCAACGCGCAACTTTTTGAACAGATCCAGGAAGCGAACGCCGAATTACAGCGTATGGACCGGGTCAAAGACGAGTTTATTATCACCGCTTCGCACGAGTTGCGCACACCCCTCAGTGCGATCAGTGGCTACTCCTCGTTGCTGAAAAAGCAAGGCGAGGGCGAGCGCATCAATCCCCAGCAGATCGTGAAATATGCCAGCAAAATCGTGGGTTCAACCCAGCAGTTGAAAGATCTGGTGGATAATATGACACAGGCTGCTCGTATGGGCGCGCTGGATAAGAATCTGGATTTGCAACTGGTGCCCACTCAACTGCTGGCCGCCACGGAACTGGCTACCACCATGCTCAACATCAGCATTGACCAGTCGATCAGCGTTGATATCGCTCCCGCCCTCTGGGCGCACGGCGATGGCATGCGCCTGCGTCAGGTCATCAGCAATTTGCTCGATAACGCGGCCAAATATTCACCGCCACGCGGGCGCATCCTGATTACCGCGCGCGCAACCAATCTCTCGAAACTGCCGGAGAAGCAGGTCGATTACAGTGTCCTGGCCAGCGCGGACCCGGAGATCGTGGTGGTGCGTGTGTGCGATGAGGGCGAAGGGATCGCGCCGGAAGACGTTGAGAAAGTCTTTGAGAAGTTTGTGCGCGCGCCACGTTCACTGACCACCCCGGTGCGTGGCACGGGCCTGGGACTCTTTATCTGTCGGCGTTTTATCGAGGCGATGGGTGGTCGTCTCTGGCTTGAATGCAGCGTGCCGGGCAAAGGCTCCATCTTTAGCTTCTACCTGATGCGCGCGCCTCAGGTCGTGGAAACGAGAGAACATGATGAACCGGAATCAAATGCGGAAGAAGCCCCACCCCACGCGGCCTCAGAAAGTCTTAGTCGTCGATGACGACCCGGTGATCCGCGATATGATGATGGATATTCTGGAGTGCGAGGGCCACACACCAGAGCTGGCGCGCAACGGTCAGGAAGCGCTACGCATCTTGAACGGCCCCGGCAACTACCTGGTCTTCCTCGACCTGCTCATGCCCAACGTCAATGGCAAAGAACTCTGCCTCACCCTGGCAGCTCATCCCCAGGTGCGCGAGCGTCACATCATCGTCCTTATGTCCGCGCTGGACACCCTCGACGAGACGCTCAACCTCGATGTCGATATGATTATGTCCAAACCATTCGTCGTCGAGGACGTTGAGGAGGCCCTGACAACGTATATGGGATAGGGGTTTCTCGCGAACGTATAAACGTATATAACGCGTAAGCATATATTATGAGTGTGCGTCATGCGTCGGAGGCGAGCGCCGATGCTACACGCAAGAGAATGGGGAGGCAAGCTCCTGTTGTGCGTGGCTGGACGCTTTGTTATGGTATAATTATGTTGGTATGTGATACACGTGTCTCGATTGGCGAGTAGTAGAGGGAAGGAGCAGATTTATGGCATTGCCGTGGGAAGATCATAAAATGAGCGTCGAAGAATACTTTAAGCTGCGAGAGAGCGACCCCTCCCATCGTTACGAATACGTCGATGGTGAAGTCTATATGATGACAGGAGGGAGAGTCAGGCATTCGCGTATTGGCACCAATCTTACTACTCTTCTGGATAATTTGCTAGGCGATGAGGGATCTTGTATTTCCTATAACTCGGATGCTTGTTTCCAGATAGCCGAAGATCGCTATGTATGCCCCGATGTAACAGTTAGTTGCGATCCAAGAGATAATGATGAAATTTCTGAGGATGAGGATCTGAAAACGCTCCAATACCCGTGTTTTGTGGCAGAGGTGCATTCACCGGGTACTCAAAGGCTAGACCTGGACCTGAAATCGACATTTTACCAGGATCATCCAACTATCCAAGAGTTTTTGCTGATAGGTACAAAAGCTCCGAAAGTGCGGCTCTATCGCCGCGAGAGCAATAACCGCTGGATCGTCTTTATTCTCAATTACGAGGATGAGGTGGAACTGACCAGTCTGGGTATCCATTTTCCCGTTGCGGCCCTCTATAAGAGGACGCGTTTGTCAAAAGGCAACATATAACAACGCCCCCTTTCGCCGTCTCAGCAACGTGAGCGTGGATGAACTCTCACCCGTGCCAGCCTTGCACCCTACTCCCCAGCCCGGATATAATGAACAGGGTGAAGGATCGCCAAACCTGAATGATTGAAACAAAGGAGTTTCGGGCACCTGCGGCCAGGTATGAGTATTGTTGCTTATTGCGCAGGTTTTATCCTGAACTTCCGTCATCTGTTGGTTGTATTCTGCAATGGCGCAAAAGGAGCTTACGATGGCAAATGAAGCACGTATCATCAAATTTTATGAAACCACCCTGCGCGATGGCGAACAGACCCCTGGTGTGAACTATTTCCCGGAAGAGAAGTTGCTTATAGCTCGGACGCTGGCCGATATGGGTTTTGACACGCTGGACTGCGGTTTCCCCGTCTCCTCACCCAGCGAATTTGAGGCTGTGCGCCTGATCGCCTCAAAGGTCGAGAACGCCGAGATCTGCGCTATCGCGCGCACGCATCTGGGAGATATAGATCGCGCCTGGGAAGCGGTGAAGATCGCGCACAAATCGGCCATCCAGCCCTTTGTGAGCGTCTCGCCATTGCACCGCGAGGTGAAGCTGGGCAAGTCGCGTGAAGAGGTGCTGGAGATGGCGCGCACGGCTGTCGCACACGCGCGCACACTGACCGAGAACGTCGATTTTGCCCTGGAAGATACCACGCGCACCGAGCACGATTTTATCCTGGAGGTGTGCGAGGCCATCTTCAAAGAGGGTGTGCGTTTTGTGACCCTGTGCGATACCGTGGGCTACGCGCTGCCCTGGGAGTTTGGTCAGTTGGTGGCCGATGTGCGGCGTGAATTCCCCGGCATCCGCATCTCCGCCCACTGCCATGATGACCTCGGCCTGGCCGTCGCCAACGCCATCGAAGGTCTACGCAATGGCGCTGAACGCGTGGACACCTGTATCAATGGCCTGGGCGAGCGAGCGGGCAACGCCGCCAGCGAGGACGTGATTATGGCTGTGCGCACACGCGCCGCTGACCTCGGCCTGGATGTGAAGATCGATACGACCCGGATCATGGCCGCCAGCCACCTGATCGCCCGACTTTCGGGCATGGAAGTGCAGTGGACCAAGAGTATCGTCGGCAAAAACGCTTTTTCCCACGGCGGCGGTATCCACCAGGATGGCGTGCTCAAGGACTCGCGCACCTACGAGATCATGACCCCCGAATCCATCGGCCTCTCTGCCGCTGAACGCCGGATGCACGTGGGCAAGCTCTCTGGACGCGCCGCCCTCGACGCTCAGATGAAAGAACTGGGCTATACCCTGGAGAAAGAGCAACTGATCCGCGCCTTCGACATGGCTAAACTGCTGTTGGGCAAGAAACGTGAACTGGAAGAACTGGACCTGCGCTACATCGCCGAAACTGCGCAACAGCAACAGGCAGGCGTGACCCAATAGGACGTTCCAGTACATGCCATACACCCCGCGGCAAGGAGCGAGATGCTCCCTCGCCCGTCTCAAGACATAAGGCTTCCTGGCCCGTTTCGACAAGAAGAGCGCGCACCAGTTCGGCACTAAATCGCCGAACTGGTGCGCACTCTTCTTGGCGATCCTGTTTAGCTAAACTGCTGAGCCTCTACGTCCGAAATGACCAGCACATCGTGTCCATAGCTCACTACCTCATCCGCGCGAAACGTTTCGTATTTTCCACCGATCCGTTCGCGCAGGCCGCGGGTAAGTTCAAACTCAGTGACTCGCGGAGCGGTAGGAGTACTGACATCAATCAAGATATCTCCAAGCGTACCAACTACCGTTCCACCGGCACTCATGACCTTATACGAATGCAAAATTTCTCCCAAAGGCAGCGTTGCTAGCTTCCCATCGTCGTGCTTGCTCTGGAGATGCTCTTCGCCGGCTATTGTAATGGCATCCGGCCCGAAGGTGCTAATGTTGGCCGCTGGCAAGACTTTATGGCCGAGCAGACCAGTTTTGACCTGGAGGGCATAGATGAGTCGTGTACCTGGCTCGAAGTAAAAATCATCGCAGGTACCAACTTTCTTCCCCTCGTGTACGCTGACCACCGCCATGTTGTGCAGCTCTGACCATTTCCTTATTTCAGGGGCCATGTTTCCGGGAGTTGTATCCATTTCATTTTTCTCTTTCCCTCAGCATGCTTTCCAGACGTTGCCGAGGATCATATTGTCTACAGCTTATACGATGCACGGCGGCAATGTGGTACATGGCATCCTACGCTTATGGCCTGACATTTGCTTATTCCTGCGGATACATCACCATCGGATCTTCATACTGCTGCTGGTGTTGCTGCACCGGTTGCTGTTGCACGGGATACTGATGTTGCTGCTCACCCTCCTGATACACCTCAGGCTGCTCGTGAACCGGCTGTTGCGGCGTGTAACCCTGCGTGTAAGGCTGGTAAACCGGCGGCTGTTCCGCTTCGGACTGGTAGGGCTGCTGATAAACCGGCTGTGCAGGCTGCTCGGTTGGCTGGTAATAGGGCTGTTGTTGCATCGGACCCTGGTTGAGCGAGCCGAAGATCGCGGACAGGATCATCGGGGCAAAAATCGCCAGGGGAAACCAGATCCAGGAGTGAGTGAAGATGAAGAGCAGAATCGCCACTGGCCAGATCAGGCCGCTCATTCTGCCATAGTAGCCTCCATAGCGTCTTTGTCTTCTATAAGCCCTGCGCTGGTCGCGGTCGTCCATCATGATGTATGCCTCTTATCTAGTCAGTGATAGTGCTTCGAATTGGTCCTCTCACAGGGCCTCATATACTCTACGTTTGGAGGGTTGGTCTGGTTGCGACTATGGTCTGAATACGGGCACGTTGCGGGAGCCAGGAATCAGACGTGCCCCCCCTTCTCAATGTTCCGAAATATTCGTCACATTGGCAGGGATCTCTGACCCCTTTCCCTATCCTCCATCTCCTTGAGTGCAGGATTGAGCAGCAATGAGAGTGTTGAGAGCAGATAGAGCGCCCCCATAAGTGCCAGCGTTAGATAGAGGCCAAGCCAGGCTACGACAAATCCACTGATAAAAGTGCCCAATGGGACGGCAACCAGGATCAACGCGCCAAACGTCCCGTAGACACGCGCAAGCATGCTGGGGGGTGTTCGCTCCTGCAAAACGGTGTCACCTAATGGATTGACTACCGAGATGGCGAGACCCGCAATGACCGACCAGCCAACGATCAATGGAAAGGATGAGAAGAGCAAGATCCAGAAGCGCACCGCTCCTCCAACAGCATAACCAACGCCAAAGGTGAGGCGGCGCGGGAAACGATGACCAATCGCTCCAAAGATCAATGTCCCCACAAAACCGGTAGTTTGCAGAACAAACCAGGGAATGGCCAGCAGCGCCAGGACGTCCCCAACATACGAGATGACGTTGCCTATGAAGAATGCTGCGATGGGCAGGCGTTCGGGTACCACTACCTGCTGTGGCTCGGTTACTTGCTGCGCTTCCACTTAGCATCCCTCCTGCTCAATCCGTAGCACCTCGTATGTTCCCTGATCTGAAATGACATTCAGAGCAACGTTCTCGCTCATGCTCTCAAAACGTGTCAGCAGCGCGGCTCGCCCTTGCGTTTCGAGCGCTTGCGCGGGCACTGTACGTATCCTTGATTGTGCATGGACAAATGCGCGTGCCTCTGGCAGTCCTAAGACCAGGCCAGCCAGCGAGGTGTTGCTCATCATCTGGCAGCGCGGGCAGAAAGTGTTGACCATGTTGAACTCAGCGGACCAGCGCCATTCCCACAGTAACGCTTGCATCCGTTCGGGAAGCTGTTCGGTTGGACCAAAAAGCACCGTCAGCGGCTGTCCACAGACCTCGCACGGCGCGGATTCCCCGGCAAAGTGAGCGGCCAGGGCCGCGTGATAATGGTCATAGCTCCACTGGCGCAATTTTGTGAGCATCGGTTTGTAGCTGCGCATCCCTTTCAGCAGCGGCAGTTCGCTTCTATGCAGCAATTGATGTGTGCCTGGACTACACGCAGGACACTTGAGTAAGAGTTTTCCCGCGCCGGGGAAACGCCTGCCCTGCATGTGCTGCTGGCCACAGCGTACACACCATAGGGGCGTCGTCTCCCAACTGGCGTGTTCGGCCATTTGATAATGGTCCGCGAATTCCTGTTGCATGTCCTGCGTTAAAAGGCGGCGCAAGGCGAGTTTGCCGCGTTGCAGACGGACCGCGAGCGCATTGGCGCTGGTTCCAAGCTGTTGCGCGACCTCCGCCAATGGGGAATCGTCGATATAGTGTTGAATCAGCACCGTGCGGGTCTGCACAGGCAACTGAGCCAGAGCGCGGTCCAACAGTTCCAGCAGCTCTTTGCGCTCAAGCTCCAGTTCTATATCATAGCCATCGACAAACAACTGCTCCAGTTCTCGCTCATCCTGTCCCTGCTGGACGTTCTCGCGTTGATAGGAATGGGCCGCCTCACGTCCCTGCTTGCGTTGCCAGCGTAAATAGACGTTGCGCGCAATGCCCATCAGCCATTGTGAGCGGCGCGAAGGGTCACGTAGCGCTTGCTCATGCCGCCATGCCTCTAGAAGCGTCTCCTGTGTGAGATCCTCTGCCACCTCCACACTCCCACTCATAGCAGCACAGAAGCGCACCAGTTGCGCTCGTTCCTCTATTGATATAAATGATGTTGCGATATTGTAAAGCTGTTCCATACTGTATTTCCCCAAAAATGTGATTCTCTTGCACCAGAATTACTGATGTTGGGGGATAGTCGCTTCCCAGCTCGCAAATATTACGGAATTTTTGGGCAATTATCAGACGAGGGCGATTGGAGGAGTGGAGGATTACACTCGGAACTCCACTGCTTTAGCACAGGAAGCCTTTACAGGCGATACAGCATCTCGCCCGCGTTTGGCACATACAGATAACCCTCCTCTTCGCGCCCCTGCCACGTGGCCGGGTCGATGGTGCGGTAATCGCGGTAGCCCAGATTGACCTGGCGGCAGCGCTCTTCAGGGATCGCGGTAGCCAGGGTGACGTGGATACGGGGCCGTTCGAGTCCGCGTTCAGCGTCGTAGCTGCCCGCGCCTTTGACGTGGGTGCTGTGTGCCAGGACACCGCCGGGCACGTCCTGAAAGCGCTCCCATTGTTTGGTGAAGTAGTCGCGCACATGGTAGCCGATCTGCTCGATTAACTGGCCATGTGTGTACGAAATCTCGCTCAGGTGGGGCGCGTAGATAATAACCTCGCCGCCATCCGCGATAACCGGCTCGGTCTTGTACATGGCCTTCGCCGCCGTCCACAGGTCGTCATACATAGATGAGGGCATGGCCAGCACGCTCTGCATGGGCCGGGCGACGTGTGTAATATTGAGTTGCGCGGAGAGATCCGCCGCCGCGTGCCAGGCTTCTGTCTGCGAGCCACAATACAGACCATGCAGCTCGTGGCCTTTGAGGACCAGCGCGAGGCAGAGCAGGGGTTGGGAGACAAACTCGGCGGCCCGCTGGATCACGCGTCTCACCGGCGTCTCTTTCACGCCGATAGTATGCATGCTGGTGACCAGCGCGCCCAGCCAGTGGGTGAAGTTGATAATCTCGGCGCCCGCGATGCCGGGAAAGAGATATTTAGCGCCGCCTGAGAAGCCCGCGACCTCGTGGGGGAAGACCGGGCCACAGATCATCAACTGATCGTACTCAAAAATCAGGCGGTTGAGCGTCACCGGGATCTCATCGGCCAGCAGGCCGCCGGTGAGTTCAGCGGCCTCGTCGCGTCCAATCACGCCGATGGTGGTAAGCGCGTGGGGATCGGACCAGGCATGGTTAAAAATATGCACCCTGGCATACCCCTCAACGCTGCCATCCTCGCCCACTGGCGCCCCAATTAAGCGACTGAGCGCCTCGCCTGACATGGGCGGATGCGTGCCCAGAGCCACCAGATAGTCCAACTGTGTGGCGCGCTGTCCCAGTTGCGCGTACAACAAACGAAACAGCATGGGCAGCGGACAGGTGCGGGTGCTATCGGGAATAATCACCAGCACGCGCTTGCCATCAACGACCAGCCCGTCACATGCCTGTTGCAACAGACGCGCAATCTCCTCTTGTGTGAGGCTTTCAGCGCAAGAACCTTTGCCTGCAAGCATAGAAGCTCGGCCCTTTCAGTGGCTTGTGGGGACAGAACAACTCTACTCCTTAGAGTAGTGCTGAAAAACAGTGAGCCATTGTAGATCGGCTGACAGCCAACGATGCGTAGCCTTCTGCATGGCTCACTCCTTGCGCACACCGCTCTTTAAGAGCGTTCCAGAGCACCCTGGTAACGTTTTACAGCTGGCCCACAAAATCGTTCAACGCGCTGGCAACCTTGTCGGGTGCGTCGAAGAGGATAAGATGGCCAGCGTTGGGCACGATTACCAGTTGCGAGTCGGGGATCTCGCGCTGCAACCGTTTGGCGTATTTTAAGGGATTTTGCTGATCCTGCTCACCCCAGATAAGTAACACAGGTCTGCCCATACCCTTTAAATCGGACGAGACGGCGTTGGAATAATAGGGCACGAGCAGACGTATATGCTGGTAGAGCACTTCTTTTCCCAGATGGCTGTTCCAGGGTTCGATGTATTGATCGATGACTTTGCTAAAGCCCTGCGTATCGACTACCGCGTTGAGCAGGTTCGCGCGCAGTTCGCGCTGGAGGTCGGCGACCTCGACGCCCGCGGGTTGTTCGGGGTCCTGGCTTTTCTTCATATCCGCTAGCGGCCAATTCGGGGCGAAAGCGTGCTCGTAGCAGATGGTGTCGATCAGGACCAGGGCCGCAACCCGTTTAGTGCTGAGACGTGTGGCCAGCACCTGAGCCACGCCACCACCCAGACCATGCCCCACCAGCACAATGTTGGTCAGGTTGAGCTGTTCAAAAAGCAGCGACAGACAATCGGCATGGCCCCAAATAGAAGTGTCCGCCGGCCAGGGATGGTCGGACTGGCCATAGCCCAGCATATCGATGGCATAGACCGCTCGGTTGAGTCCGCTCAATTGCGGCAGAATCGCATCCCAGGCAAAAGCGCCAGCCAGCAGATCGTGTAGCAGCACAATGGCGCCATCGGTCCCATGTTCAGCGCCCTGCACTACATAGCTCAGGTTATAATGAATAACGTATGCTGACTGGCGTGCCAGGCCGCTCGCAGCATCTTTTGAACTTTGTTGCAACATACTCCCTCTCTTTGCTCAGCCAGGATGCAGAGCAAACGTGTCTCAATATTCTATGGATATCATATAGCAGCGCCAATCTGCCTGCAACCCCTGAGGTACTGGCTGCGCAAATGGGACAAATGCACCATGTCTGCTCGCCTCCCTTCCAGTATACTTGTTCACAGATGAGGTCGCTGCCTGTACCAGCGCCTCCTGCCCGTCCAATGTATATCGAAATGATTGGAGAGATACCATGTCTGCTCTAACTGTTGTGCGCAATAGACAACACGCCAATTTCTGGCCCTGGTTGATGGGTGGAATCACTTTTATAATTACGACGTTCTTCCCACCGCTCAACTCCTCTCTCAATTATAACCTGATCCCTGATCTGCTTCAGCCGCTGGTCGCGTATAATGCGCAGGGAGGTATATTCTGGCAAATATTGCACTATATACAAGAAAATGCGGCAGCTTCTTATCCTGTAGGAGCATTGCTTGGGCTGATCGTGCCTTTCTGCACTGTGCCGCTTTTCCTGACCCTGAGTTCTGTGGTGACATGGAGACGCGTCGTGAATCGCGCCCCACGCCCTACAGTACGACGCGGACTGCTGGCTGCTGTGCTGGCCACGGTTTTTGCTCTACTGACCATTGTGGCCCTGGATGCGCTGATCCTGGGACCATTCGCGCTCTTTGCTCCCGATACAGGCAATGTGCTCGGCCTGATTATCATTGCTATAGCTGCCGTGGCACAGTCTCTGTGGGTGCTTCCCGCTCTCCTCCTCGCTGGAGCGCTTCTCGCAGCATTGCAGGCACGAAGCCGCGCCGCTTAACCTCTGAACAGAATAGTGATACGGATGATGGCAAAAAACAAGCAACAGCGTTTTTTGCCATCATCCGTACTACATAGGCACGATATAAAAATTTATCCCCGGCCATAGAGCGAAGGCACGTTATAGAAGGCGCTGAAGCCCGCGTAATGAGCGGCATCCCCCAGCTCCTCCTCAATGACCAGCAGGCGATTGTATTTGGCAACGCGCTCGCTACGAGCTGGCGCGCCGGTCTTGATCTGCCCGGCGTTGGTAGCCACAACGAGATCGGCAATCGTGGTATCCTCAGTCTCGCCAGAACGATGCGAGATCACAGCGCTGAAGGCGCCGCGTTTGGCCATTTCGATAGCCTCAAGCGTCTCGGTCAGCGTGCCAATCTGGTTGAGCTTGATAAGAATCGAATTCGCGGTGTGCTCCTGGATGCCGCGTTTGAGGCGGCTGGTATTGGTGACAAACAGATCGTCGCCGACCAGTTGGACGCGTTGACCCACGCGCTGGCGCAGTTCCGACCAGCCCTCCCAGTCATCCTCGGCCAGACCGTCCTCAATAGTCACAATCGGATATTCGTTCAGCCATTGCTCATAGAGATCGACCATCTGGCTGGAGGTCAGCGTGCGCCCCTCGCGCGCCAGCACATACTTGCCATTCTCGTAGAACTCGCTTGAGGCGGGGTCCATGCCCAGAAAAATATCCTTACCGGGTTTGTAGCCAGCGGACTCGATAGCGGAGACGATCACCTCCAGGGCCTCGCGGTTGGAGCCAAGCGAGGGTGCGAAGCCACCTTCGTCGCCCACATTCGTATTCAGCTTGCGGCCATGTAAGACCTTTTTCAAGCTCTGATAGACCTCCGCGCCCATGCGCAGGGCCTCGCGAAACGAAGGCGCGCCCACCGGCAGAATCATATACTCCTGCATATCGGTGGAGTTGTCCGCGTGCTTACCACCATTCAAAATATTCATCATCGGAACTGGCAGCGTGCGCGCTGAGACGCCGCCCAGATAGCGATAAAGTGGCAACTGCTGAGCGTTAGCCGCCGCGCGCGCTGAGGCCAGCGAGACGCCCAGGATGGCGTTGGCGCCCAGTTTCCCCTTATTGGGCGTGCCATCCAGCTCAATCATCAGCTCGTCCAGCGTCACCTGGTCTGCCGCATCAAGCCCAACAATGGCATCGCGGATCGTAACATTGACGTTCTGGACGGCGTTCAGCACACCTTTCCCGTTGTAGCGACCTGGAATCCCATCGCGCAATTCAACCGCCTCGTGCGCGCCCGTAGAGGCACCAGAAGGCACAGCCGCAACACCCCGCTCGCCCCCCATCAGCAGAACCTCTACCTCAACCGTCGGATTGCCCCGCGAATCCAGAATCTCACGCGCGATGACATCTTCGATAGTGGTAATCCCGTTCACATTATTTGGCATAAAAAAACCTCCGCTATGACAAAATTTCCCACCCCTATTTTATCCCGGCCAGTGACAAGGGAGCAAGGATGCGTCTAGCGTTGTGTGTCTGCGTCAACGAACACCGGGCCTGGGCGCCGGATCAGTGAATTGCGCGGTGAACTGCTATTGCCGTGTCCGCCCAGAGGACCGGTTGCTGACCTTCCAAACTGCATGCCCGATTTGTTATTTGCCTGGTACGCGGGCGTCTCAGCGGTATTGGCCTTTTCAGGTTGTTGCATATCGATGCCCTGGCGCAGCGTCATCATATCGCGTAAGAAGCAGGCCACAGCCGAGGCAGCCGAGCCTTTTTCTTTGGAAAACTCGAAGCGGCGTGCGTTGGCTTCACCAGCAGCTTGCGCCGCCTGAGCCATCGGATCGGATGTTTTCGCGGCATAGGCATCCTGAAAAATATCGTCCCAGCCACTCCAACGGCCACGCAGCGGTTTCCAGCCCAACTGGCTATCGCTGATAGTGCGCCATTTCTCCTCCGTGTACTGCATCCAATCGTCGAGCAGGCGCGTGATCGTTTGCATCTGTTGACGCAAGCGCTCTTCTTCCAGCGACGGCTGCTGGGGGAAGCTCTGGGGAAAACCATCGGTCTGCTGGCCACCAAAGGGGTTGCCCATCTGTGAGAACGCCATGCTTTGACCAGTCATGCCGGGCATCATCGCCCCGGTATTGGGGAAGAAGCCAGTGTTGCCGCCACCGAAGGTGGAGAAATCTGGCGCCACCTGGCCGTTGGGCATATTCAACATGGGGATTTCGGTACCGGCGGGCAGTTCACCCACAATTTGAATACCACTGGCGCTCAACAAAGGATTCATCATAATGGTCGAGCCATCCGAGAGCATCACACTCTCACCCAAACCGGCGTGGCCGCCAATCACAATCTCCTCGTGCCCAACTGCATCCAGAATGCGCCACGCAAGGCGCGGATGTTTGACGGCCCACCAGAGGCGACGGGCAACAAATGTGCTGGCAAAGGCAAAGTTGACGATCAGCCAGACCACGCCGCGCACGGCAATCCAGTTTAACAGGAAGACCAGGATAATCAGGTACCAGATATCGTGTTGCCCCGTCTCTTCAATAAAGGTCAGTACGGCGGCGACAACCAGGCTCGGATCGCGCAGCGGATTAATCATATCCACGATGCGCCAGAACCACGTGCGTTCTGTTTTCACTTTCAATCTCTGCTCCTCTCGACTCCGCCGCTGGTTCGACAGGTCAATTTACTATGATGGATCTCTACTTCCCTATTATCACGCATCTCGCCACAGAGATGGTATATGTTGGCACTATTTCGGGACCAATGTACCAGAAACGTTTGCCTTGTCAGGCTCAGTTGAGTCCAGGCTATGTATCGATTCGTATCATACATAGTCCTTTCGTTGTGTATTATAGAGAAATGCCAGATGGAAATGAGAGAGTTATGCCCAGAACATAGGACTTTTACCCCATCACACTGTATAGAACGACATTTTAGCATGTCGTCGCGCATATATACTTATGCGTAGTGTTGTGCCAGCATATATCAGGTGGGAGAAATCTCACGCAAACTTCAGCCTGAATAAATGATGTGGCAAAAGATCGAGAGTAGAGCGTATAATAAAACAGATGCAGTGTGACACGGCAACGCTCTTAAGAGAAAGGATCAGTATGTCGTCGATACCCATTAGCATTAAGACTGCCAGGCCACAGTCCCTGCAAGCCCAACGTCTGATCGTCGCGACCAATCGCGGCCCCGTAGAGTACTATATAACTCAGCAGAAGAATTTAAAAGCGCGCCGTGGCTCCGGCGGAATGATTACCGCCCTGATCGACGCGGGTAGCCGGATGGAGATGAGTTGGGTGGCGATGGCTATGACCGAGGGAGATCGACTGGCCATCAAAGAGGCAGAGAAGCAGGGCGGACGACTCGCAGCACCGACCCTCGGACAAAAAATCCATCTGCGCTATGTGGCGATCTCTAAAACCGCTTACCGCAAACACTACGAACAGATCAGTAACCAGTTGCTCTGGTTTTTACAGCACTATCTGTACAATCCCAATGAGGATTCAAAGGCGGCCAAAGAGATTCAGGACGCCTGGGAAAACGGTTATCGCGTCGCCAATCGCGCCATCGCGGATGCGGTGATCACCGAAATCGAGAGCGAACAAACCAAACCTGTCGTGATGTTGCACGACTATCATCTCTATCTAGCGCCCAGGATGATCCGCGAGAAACACCCGACGATTATGATGGAGCAGTTTATCCATATTCCGTGGCCCGATGTGCGCTGCTGGCACTTCCTGCCCAGCAATCTCGCCCAGGATATTTATCAGGGACTGGTCGGCAACGATATCATCGGCTTCCAGACCCCGCGCGATGCCCGCAACTTCCTGGAAGGTGCCAATACTATTCTTGATGGGGTTGATGTGGACTTTGAAGAAGGGGTGGTCTGGTGGCAAGGTCATCGCACCCTGACCCGCGCGTACCCCATCTCTATCTCGGTCACCGCTGAGCGCAAGGCGGTGAATAGCGCCGCCGGCAAACGCGACGCTGAAAAGATCCGCCCTCTGCTGGGCAAGCAGACGATCATGCGCGTGGACCGCATTGAGCCGACAAAAAATATTGTGCGCGGCTTCCAGGCCTACGCTCAATTGCTCGAAACCCATCCCGAACTGCGCGGCCAGGTCACCTTCCTGGCCTTCCTGGTGCCATCGCGCCAGAGCTTGCCCGAATACAAACGCTATACCGCCGATGTGATGAAGATCATCAATGAGATCAATCAGCAATATGGTACACAAGACTGGAAGCCCATCACCGAGTTCTGCGGAAATGACCGCACCAGGTCGCTGGCGGCCATGCAATATTACGATGTCCTGCTGGTCAACCCCATCATCGACGGCATGAACCTGGTCGCGAAAGAGGGTCCGGCAGTCAACCAGACGCACGGTTTGCTCGTCCTCTCGCGCACAGTCGGCGCTTTTCAGCAACTTGGCAAAGCCAGCGTCCCTACCTCGCCTATCGATGTCGCAGAAACCGCGCAGGCGCTGTACAAGGCCCTGACCATGCCCGATGACGAGCGACGCGCCAAATCAGCGTTGGCCCGGCGTATTGTTGAGCGCCAGGATCTCACGCTCTG
The DNA here is from genome assembly GCA_964250225.1 of uncultured Ktedonobacteraceae bacterium. Taxonomy (GTDB): domain Bacteria; phylum Chloroflexota; class Ktedonobacteria; order Ktedonobacterales; family Ktedonobacteraceae; genus Paraktedonobacter. The sequence continues at coordinate 30,487 of CAXUEY010000025.1, forward strand.
GATGAACGAGCAGATTAACGATATCAACCAGTTGCTTGAGAGCCAATCCACGCAGGCGCAACAGACAGAGGAAGCCACCATGCCAGCCTGGACGGTCAACGCCGTCTGAAAGGTGCCGGGAAATAAGCAGTAGGACGGGCCGCGCAAAGAGTACACAGCCCGTCCTACGTCTGTGGTATCCTGAAAAGCACACTTCTTGCTACTTTGGCAGAGAAAACGCTGAGCTAAGCGTTCGCCAAAGCGAATGGAGGGAAAGCATATAAAAACACTTGAGGTATTGTTTATGCCATCCAGCAGCCTGGCTGTGTTATTGGCGCGTGGCCTGCGTCAGCGTTGCCCGGTTTGTGGCAAAGGGAAAATTTTCGCTGGCTTCTTTAAAACCTATGAACGCTGTCCCGTTTGCGCCTTTATCTACGAACGCGAGCCGGGCTACTATACTGGCGCAGTGGCCATCAACCTGATCATCACCGAACTGCTGATCGTCATTATCGCCGTGCCAATTGCCGCCAGCCGCGCTGTCTCCATCCCCGTTATGGCCGTCATGGGCGTGACCCTCCCTATCCTCCTGCCTCTGCTCTTTTACCGACCCGCCAAAAGTCTGTGGATGAGCGTAGATCATTTCCTGCACCCCGTCGAAGATTAACTCCGCAAGGTTGCAAACAACACCATTGTCTGACCAGCGCTCTGTATGGTACAGTTATCGATGAAAGAATACGTATAAGGAGATACGCACATGGAACAGACCGAAGGCGATCTGCAAATTGACAAACCAGTCCTGAATATTGTAGGCGACAAGGTATCTCTAGGGCCGATGAATAAAAGCATGCTCCCGGCAGTTGTCCGCTGGGAAAACGACTTTGCAGTCGTTGTGTTGTCAGGCGACCAGCTGCGCCCGGTTAGCCGGGAAAGTATTGAGGCGCGTTTTGAGCACGAGACCAAGAATACGAGCCAGCTCGTTGTGAACTTTGTAATCTACGAAAAAAGCAGTATGCGTGTCATAGGCGTTGTCGGGCTACGAAATATCGACAGAACCATGCGCATCGCCGAATACGGTATTATGATTGGCGAAAAGGATTGCTGGGGCAAAGGCTACGGCACCGAAACCACTATCCTCATGATGGACTACGCCTTCGCCGTGCTGGGCCTGCACAATGTCCTGTTGACTACCTCCAGCTATAACGAACGCGCCATTCGCGCCTACACGCGCGCGGGCTTTCGCGTCATCGGGCGGCGTCGCGAGGCCATGCGCCTGGGCGGGCAGGTCTACGATAAGATCTTTATGGACTGCCTGGCCAGTGAGTTTCGCAGCCCGCTTAAACGCGTGATTGATCTGCCATAGCGAGGTTCGTGGCAGGACCCGCGCCGGAGGCGAGCGCCGGGGCTACATGCAAGGGGATCGGGTGGCAAGCACCAGGAGGCATTATCTTTGGTGATATACTAGGGCGAGCGCGCCAAACGCTCGCTCTATTTATTGCGAAAATATGCAGGTCGTCATTGGAGACGCCCTGACGCGAGGAAAGCCATGCCAGAAGAGAATTACCAGTATATCTTAACCGAACGTGATGAACAGGTGGGGATTGTCACCCTGAACCGCCCCAAAGAGTTGAACGCGCTGAACTTCCAGATTGTGGCTGAACTGGCCGATGCGCTGGACAGATTTGACCACGACGAGAGCATACATTGTATGGTGATTACCGGCGCGGGCGAGAAAGCCTTTGCCGCTGGCGCGGATATTAAAGAGATGGCGGGCAAATCGCCCATCGATATGCTACTGGGCGGCTTTGAGGCGTGGGAAAAATTACGCCGTCTACACAAACCACTCATCGCGGCTGTCGGCGGGTACGCGCTGGGCGGCGGCTGCGAGCTGGCCATGCACTGCGACCTGATCGTGGCTTCCGAAAACGCGCGCTTCGGGCAGCCTGAGATCAACCTGGGCATTATCCCCGGCGCGGGCGGCACGCAACGTCTGGCCCGCACGCTAGGCAAATTTCTCACGATGGAAATGGTCCTTAATGGCAAGCAGTTCAGCGCGCAGGAGATGGCCGCGCATGGCCTGGTCAACCGCGTGGTTCCCAAAGGCGAGCACCTGAGCGAGGCCCTCAAACTGGCCAAAGAACTCGCGGGCAAAGCACCCCTCGCGGTGCGCCTGGCCAAAGAATCGGTGCTGGCAGCCTTTGAAACACCCCTGGAAGAAGGCCTGGAGCGCGAACGCAAGAACTTCTTCCTGCTCTTCGCCACCGAAGACATGCGCGAAGGCATGCAGGCCTTTGTCGAAAAACGTGCAGCCCGGTTTAAAGGAAAATAGTCATGTTCTGGTGGGGGGGTGGGGGGTTTG
>CAXUEY010000025.1:32831-50173 GCA_964250225.1 uncultured Ktedonobacteraceae bacterium
GTGCCGTCACAAACCAACCCCCCAACCAGAACATGACTGTGCGAACTGCCGCAGGCGGTGAGCCATGAAAAGGAGCAAGCCATGCAAGATGCGGTTATTATTTCAGCGGTGCGCACCCCTATCGGGCGCTATGGCGGCGGACTAAAAGATGTGCGCCCCGACGACCTGGCCGCGTTGACGATTGCCGAAGCGCTGCGGCGAGCGGGAGTCGAGGCGGCTAGTGTCGAAGATGTCATACTGGGCTGCGCGAATCAGGCGGGCGAGGATAACCGCAACGTCGCGCGCATGGCCTTGTTACTGGCGGGTCTGCCCACACACGTGGCGGGCCAGACCGTCAACCGGCTCTGCGGCTCTGGTTTGCAGGCCATCAATAGCGCGGCCCAGGCTATCGCGGTTGGCGCGGGCGATATCTTTGTCGCGGGCGGTGTCGAGAGCATGACGCGCGCGCCCTTTGTGCTGGGAAAATCCGATAGCGCCTTTGGCCGCAACATGCAGCTTCAAGACACAACGCTCGGCTGGCGCTTCGTCAATCCCAAACTCTCCGCCATGCATCATCCCTATAGCATGGGCGAGACCGCCGAAAACGTCGCTGAGAAGCACCAGGTCAGCCGCGAGGAACAAGACGCCTGGGCGCTGACCAGTCACCAGCGCGCCGTAGCAGCTCAGCGCGAGGGGCGTTTCGCGGACGAACTGCTACCGGTCAGCATTCCGCAGAAAAAAGGCGAACCCATCATCTTCGCTCAGGATGAGCAGCCGCGTTCCGATACCACGCAGGCGAAATTGGCCGCGCTCAAACCCGCCTTCCGCCAGGGGGGCAGCGTCACCGCTGGCAACGCAGCGGGCCTCAACGACGGCTCAGCCGCGCTGGTCCTCACATCCGCCAGCCGCGCCCAGGCATTGGGACTGCGTCCACGCGCGCGCATCGTCGCCAGCGCGGTAGCCGGTGTCGATCCAGCCTATATGGGCCTGGGACCAATCCCCGCCTCGCGCAAAGCGCTACAACGCGCCGGTTTGAGCATCAACGACATGGATCTGATCGAACTCAACGAAGCCTTCGCCGTTCAGGTCTTGCGCTGCGCCCACGAACTGGAGATCGATCACGCAAAACTCAACGTCAACGGCGGCGCTATCGCGCTGGGCCATCCTCTGGGGTGCAGCGGTGCGCGCATTGTCACCACCCTGCTGCACGAACTAGAGCGACGCGGCGGGCGCTACGGCCTGGCTACCATGTGCATTGGCGTCGGACAGGGCATCGCCACAGTGATTGAGAGAATATAAGCAGATCATAATAGCTATTGAGTGGAAACGTTTCCGCTCAATAGCTATGTGGTATGTGCGTGTTTGCGCTTGTACTCCAGGTGTTAATTGGATGGAGCGTATTTGCTCAGGTCATCGGTTGAGAGATGTTTGGCAGGATCGACAACGAGGTGGCCACTGGCATCAACGTGGCTCACGTCGAAAGTGCCGGTGACATAGTTAAACTGGTTGAATTCCAGCGCACCAGAAGCCCCATCATAGTAAATTTTCTTGCCGGCTTTGAGTGCCTGTAGACCTGACGCGTAGTCACTCACATGCGTGTAAGAAGCATTCGTAGTGATATCTTTGATGTGGCTGGCGTATTGCGTTGGATCGGTCGAGTTGGCCTCTGTCATGGCTAGGGCAAGAACGATGGTAGCATCATAGAAATTGGCGCTGATACCGCCAGCCGGGTCCTGGCCCGCATTCCCCTTCACGTTCTTGAAGGCAGTCAGATAAGCTGCCTGTCCTGGTGTCTCCTGCGCGCCGTATTGAATTGAGGTGAGAAATTTCCCCAGATTGGCGTAGCCACCAATAGCATTGGCTACGGCAGTCAAATAGGTGGGCGCACTGGCGAGCGTTGTCCCATAGACAGGAATAGAGAGTCCGTGAAGTTCGTTCAGCTCGGAGAAAAAGGTTGCTGCGGTTTGTGGATCGCTTTCCGTGAAGATAACTTGTGGATTCGTCGCAAGCATTTTTTCGATTTCGGTGCGGTAAGATGGTTGGTCAGATGTTAATTGTTCATTGATGGCGATAGTGCCCCCGTGCGATTCAAAAGACCTGACAAGACCGGGCACAACGCTCTGGGAACCCTGGTCATTGGCAAACATAACTGCTGCGCGTGTATAGCCAGCTCTGAGCGCGGCGGCAGTCATGGCAACTCCCTGCGTTGAATCTGGCTGAATGGGGCGGTAGAGCCAGGGGTAGGCCGTATTATGATCGAGGGCAGGCGAGCCATCCGGGCTCATTATAACGATGTGCGCGTTATTAAAGAGTGGAATTGTTGCAGGACCCTCAGTCGTCTCTGGGCCAATAATTGCTACAGGCGGTTGTTGCTCATTAAGCACGTGATTGGCTGCCAGAACAGCATCTGCGGCGTCGCCTTTTGAATCAGTCGCCTCAAGATCCAGATGCTTGCCCAGGATGCCGCCTTGCGCGTTGATTGCTGCCTGGGCTGCATAGACTCCTGGCATAAGAAATTGCTTGGCGAGGTCTCCTTCTGGACCGCTCAGCGTTAAGAAGAGGTTCATCTTAACGTTTGTGGGGGTGCTCGTGCCAGGTGCGCTACAGCCGAACAAAAATAGGGCAAGGGCAATGTAGCTTGTAATCGTCCATATCATGGTGCGCGCGCGCATGCTTGCTTCTCCTTTGTTTGCCTAAAATGGCGTATGATAACGTATCGCTTTTTCTACTGTAAAAAAATGCTCCCAAGATCTGGCATCTCACGCAATTGCTGGGCCGGGGCGCTTAAGACCGCGCGCCCTCTGACCATAACGTAGCTCCAGTCGGCCAATTCCAACACAGCTTTCGTCTTTTGCTCGACAATCACAATGGTAATGCCTTGCCTGGTGAGATGGCGGATGTGCTGCCATACGGTTTCAACGAGACCCTCGGAGAGTCCCGCGCTTGGCTCGTCCAGTAAGACTACCTTTGGTGATGGCATTAAGGCTCTGGAGAGGCCGAGCATCTTTCTCTCGCCACCACTCAGGGTACCAGCTCGTTGCGCGAGGCGCGGAGCTAGCGCGGGAAAGAGAGCCAATATGCGCTCTCGCTGTTCCTTACGCTGCGTGCGATTGAGCACCAGGCCGCCTATATCTAGATTCTCACTGACGGTCAGTGATGGAAAAATATCACGTGTTTGTGGCACAAACCCTATACCCTGGCGGATAATATCCGCGGTTGAGTTACCCAGGATGCTTTTATCTTCTAAGCGTATTTCTCCTTGTGTCGGTTTAACGATGCCAACGATAGCTTTGAGCAGCGTGCTTTTGCCTGCCCCATTTGGCCCGATGAGCGCCACGATCTGTGCTTCTTTCGCGCAGATATGTACCTCATGCACAATAGGACGGGCATCGTATCCGGCGGTCAGGCCATCGATAATCAGTACATCACGTACTGATGCGTCTGTTGTAGGTGTAGGGCGTGCCGCCGGGTGTTTCTCAGGAGAGGTAGGCATGGACCACCTGTTCATTCGCGCGCATTTCCTGTAAAGTTCCTTCCGCCAATACTTTGCCCTGCGCCATCACGATAACCTGGTTGCAGAGCCGCTCAACAATAGACAGATCATGTTCAACGATCAGCAAGGTAATGCCTTCCGCGTTCAAGTGCAGAAGGAGATCTATCAGTTGCTCGACGATGACAGGGCTGATGCCAGTCATAGGTTCGTCGAGCACCAGCATAGTGGGCGAAGCCATGAGCGCTCTGGCAAGTTCGAGCAGACGCTTCTGTCCTCCACTCAAGGCGCTGGCGTATTCGTTCGCCTGGGGTGCCAGGTCACAACGCTTGAGTAGCTCATAGGCCCGCTTTAACTGGCACTTTTCCGCTTGTTTCCAACTCCGACGACGAAAGAGTGCGGAAGCAAGCCGTTCTCCTGGCTGGTTTTGGGCTGCGACAAGCATATTCTCTAAGACTGTCAGGCGTGAAAACTCGCTACTTTTCTGGAAAGTGCGAATCAGCCCGTGCCTGGCGGTACGATAAGCGGAGTGCCTGGTAATATCGCTGCCGTTGAAATGGATATTCCCGCTCTGGGGGGTGAGCGCGCCGACAATGCTATTGAGCAGGGTGCTTTTCCCCGCGCCATTGGGGCCGATCAGAGCAGTGATGCTCCCTTTGCGCACCTGGAGCGACGCGCCATCGAGGGCCTGCACTCCTCCAAAGCTATGCCGTACATCCTGGCAGCTCAAGAAAATATCCTCTTCAGATGTATCAGGGGGACTGACGGCCTCTTTTGTGATAGACGGTGGCGCGGTATCGCCTTCGTCTGGCAAGGCTGTATGCAGTTCTCTACTCTTCCAGCGTTTTGGTTTCTCTGGAAGCATCCCTTGTGGACGAAACCATAAGCAGGCGAGGAGGAGAATACCAATGCATACCCATTGTAAAGCGGCAGTAACTTCCGCGTTGTTGCCGATAGCTGGAAGGTATTGCACAATCTCGAAAAAGGCCAGCGGGACTAGAAAAGCACCCAGGATAGCTCCCCAGTTGTTGCCGCGCCCACCAATGATTAAGGCAGCGATAGCCACAAATGTTTCAGTATAGGTCCAGGAACTGGGAGCCCAGACGGTAATGTACTCTGCGAGCAAGGCACCAGCCAGTGCGCTGATACAGGCACCGCAGACAAAAGCTGTGGTACGCATCAGGAAGACATTCTTCCCTAAGGCAGCAGCGGCATCTTCATTTTCTCGAACCGCTCGTAACGTTCGTCCAAAGGGAGAGCGCACAAGGGATTGTGCAAACCATAGCGTGAGCAAGAAGCAGGCAAATTCCAGCAACAGGAAGAGCAGAGTGCTCTGGGTGCCAATTGATCCGACGATGCTCGCGCCTGGACGGGGGATCTCTACCAGGCCCTGGTAGCCATTGAAGAGGCTGACATTGCTGGCCACCAGATTCCAACACATCTGCGCAATGGCGAATGTGACGATGGCGAGATACTCACCATGAATGCGGCGGAAGATGAGAATCCCGACAAATAGTGCTAAAATACCACAGACTACGATGGTGATCAGCCAGGGGAACGGAAAAATCAGGGTTGTTCCCAGAATATAATGCTCATTAAGCGCTTGTGCCAGGGGATTGTTGGCCGGACCTAGCGTAAAGACCGAGGCAAGGTAGGCTCCCAGCCCAAAAAACATGATATAGCCCAGGTTGAAGATGCCAGCCATGCCCAATTGCAGATTGAGGCCAATAATCCAGATAGCGTCATCCAAAAAGTATGCGAGCAGGGTAATGAAGTAACCAATCACGCCATTGCCTCTCTCGTATTGCGCACAGAGGCAATGATACCCTGTGGGCGTAACAATAAAACCAGAATCAGGATAGCTAAGGCGGCGGCAAAACTGTAGTTAGACCCGAAGAGCGCGGAGGTCCATTCAGCAGCCATTCCCAGGATAACGGCGCCGAGCATCGCGCCGTAAGGCCGCCCAATGCCACCCAGTAACGTCGCGGCCAGAATACTAGGGAAGTACAAGGAGCTGGTTGAGGCGTTAAAACTCGCGGTATTGAGCGCGAGCACCAGACCAGCTAACCCGGCCAGACATCCACTGACGAACCAGGCAAGATCCATCACCCGCCTGGTATTGATCGCGCTCAACTGAGCGAGTGGAACCTCGTCTGAGATGGCTCGCATGGCTTTCCCAAGATCTGTCATAGTCAGGAGCAGATGCACGCCAAGCATAACAATTATGGCTGTCGCAATGATTGCCAGCTCAGCAATATTGACCGTTAAGCCAATCACGTGAAAGCTCACCGCGCTATTTGTGCCCAGCGTGAAAAAGGACGCGCCCCATATGGCAACAATCAGGTTCTCAAGAACGACGTTCATGCTGAATGTGACCATGAGTAAAACGAAAAATCCTGATCCTTTGCGTAAAAATGGTTGAATGAGCGCGCGATGAAAAAGAGTCGAGAGGAGGCCTGACAAAATGACTGTGATGATAGCCGCAATCCAGAAATTATGCACGATGTGATTCGTCGTGTAGGCTAAGAAGGCGGCTAAAGTCATAAAAGCTGGAAACGCGAAATTCATGACATTGGTGACGCCAAATTGTAACGTGAAGCCTACGGCGGCCAATGCCAGAATAGAAGTGCTCACCAGACCGAAAAAAGTGGCTTGCCAAAGTAAAATAATCATGACGAAATACCTTCCCGTACTACAAGTTAAGCCATGCTAGCAATGAGTATGTGATGGCCGATTGCCATGACCGTTAACATACTATTCAGTTGCGTGGGTATTTTTTGCGACGGGCTACTATGCACCTATCATTGAATTGATGCACATCAATTCAATGATAGGTGTAGCACACCATTGTACGTAAGTCAAGCCAAATAGCCAGATGGATCAGATAAGACTTGCCAGAGAGCCAGGTCCAGCAATCATGGCCCAGATAGCCAAAAAAGCGAAAAACATCGCCCTGCACTATTATTATAAATCGCTCAGCGGGCAGGTCAGCCTTCGCTGCTTGACAGTTCGCTTCGCGCTCTTATATAGTAGCTTTGGGATATCATAGCAAATTTTTTGGCAGTGCTATGCCTTTTTTATACTTTTTTGTGCCTTGAGGAAAGAGGCCTGTGTACCTTTACAAGCGGAGGTAGGCCGACGTGTCATTGACATCTATCCTGGTTATCGTCCTCAGCCTGGTTGTCATTCTCTGTGCAGGGATTGCACTCTGGATTAACAATCGCCGGGGCATGGAGCAAAATAAACGCCAATTTGAAGAGCGTCTGCGCGCGGATAAAGAGACGAGCGAGAAGCGCCTGCTGGAGCTACAAATCCAGCAAGGGGATGCACTGCGCGAGGCTCGCGACGAAACCGCCCGTTTGCGCTCAAGTATGGAACGTGAAAACGCCGAGCGGCGTTCTGAACTACAGCGTCAGGAGCGTCGCTTACAGCAGAAAGAAGAGACGCTGGAGCGCAAGATTGACGCTCTGGAGCAGCGTGAGAGAAAATTCATCCTGCGTGAACGCGGAATTGAGCAACTGCGCGCCGAGGTGGAGCAGCTCAAACAGCAGCAATATGTGGAACTGCAGCGCGTGGCTCAGCTGTCTGAAGAGCAGGCCAGGGAGGAGCTACTGACGAGCATTGAGAGCCAGGTGCGCGTGGATGCCGCCCGACGCGCGCGCATGATCGAGGAGGCAGCTCGCGAAGATGCCGAGATACGCGCGCGTGAGATCATCACCCTGGCCATTCAGCGTTGCGCCTCTGATCAGGTCGCTGAAGCAGTGGTCTCGGTGGTGCCTCTGCCAAGCGATGAGATGAAAGGGCGCATCATCGGACGCGAGGGGCGCAATATTCGCGCTTTAGAGGCGGCCACGGGCATCGATCTGATCATCGACGATACCCCGGAGGCCGTGATCCTTTCGGGCTTCGATCCGGTGAGGCGCGAGGTCGCACGCGTGGCCCTGACCAGGCTGATTATCGATGGGCGTATCCACCCGGCGCGCATTGAGGACGTGGTGGCCAAAGCCCGGCAGGAGGTCGATATGATCGTGCGCGAGGCAGGCGAGCAGGCGGCTCTGGAGGCCAACGTTCACGGTTTGCAGCCGGACCTGCTCAAAATCCTGGGCCGACTGCACTTCCGCACCAGTTATGGGCAGAACGTGCTGGCGCATTCGGTTGAGGTCTCGATCCTGGCGGCGACGATTGCCCACGAACTGGGAGCCGATGTGAACGTCTGCAAAACAGCAGCCCTGCTGCACGATATGGGCAAAGCTATCGATCAGGAGGTCGAGGGACCGCACGCCATCATCGGCGGCGAGATTGCACGTCGTTTTGGCAAATCCCCCAGGATCATTCACGCGATGGTCGCGCACCACGCCACTGACGCGGAGCCGCAAAGTCTGGAGGCCGCGATTGTGCAGGCCGCGGACGCTATCTCAGCGGCGCGTCCGGGCGCCAGGCGCGAGACCATCGATCTGTATATCAGGCGCCTGGAAGCCCTGGAGAGCATCGCCAACTCGTTTACCGGCGTGGAGAAATCCTTCGCGATCCAGGCTGGACGCGAGGTGCGCATCATCGTCAAACCCGAAGAGATCGACGAGTTCGCGGCCAATAACCTGGCCAGGGAGATCGCGCACAAAATCGAGGAGAGCCTGGATTACCCTGGCCAGATTAAGGTCTGCGTGGTACGTGAAACGCGCTCGGTTGACTATGCTCGTTAATGTCGTCCCGGATTTTTTTCGTGTAAGAAAAATCCGCCTTTCATACATTGTTTGCATGGATGGTAGCCTCTCAGGGTAGGGAGGGGCATCTGGCGAACTTTTCAAAAGTCGGGAAACTTCTATTGGATAATCTCTGCACGGCGCCTCTGGTGCTGCGATCTCAAAACATAGTGAAGGAAGAATCATGACCCATTCTGTTGACCTGCATACCCATTCAACGGCCTCTGACGGTCTGTACGCGCCACGCGAACTGCTGCGCCAGGCACACGAGGCTGGACTGGATGTGCTGGCACTGACCGATCACGACACCACTAACGGCGTTGCGGAAGCGACTCAGGCGGCGCGCGAACTGGGCATCGACTTTATTCCCGGTATCGAACTCAACACCGATATCAGCGGCGGCGAGGTGCATGTGCTGGGCTATTTGCTGGATTTGGAGCGTGCCGATTTGCAAAACGCGCTCCAAATGCTGCGTGACGCCCGTGTGCGCCGGGGGCAGCGCATGGTGGAGCGGCTCAATGAGCACGGTATCAACATTTCCTGGCAGCGCGTGCGTGAGATTGCTCAGGGAACCGTGGGACGCCCACACGTGGCCAGAGCCTTGATGGAGGCCGGGTATGTGAAGAGCATTGGCGAGGCTTTTAATACCTATATCGGCAAAAACGGCGTTGGCTATGTTCCACGCTACCATCTCACAGCTCTCGACGCGGTGCGTTTGATTGACAGTGCCAACGGACTACCGGTCATTGCCCACCCGCTTCATCTGCCCGGTCTGGCAAAGTTGCGCGAGGATTTGCCGGAGCTCTGCGCCGCCGGTATGGTCGGCCTGGAAACCTATTATGGTCCCTACACGCCCGCAGAAGAGCGCGAGATCCTGGCCCTCGCCGACGAGTATCATCTGATCCCCACCGGCGGCAGCGACTTTCACGGACCCGGCATCCATCCCACCCCGCTGGGTGGCCGCCATGTGCCATATACAGCCGTTGAACGCCTGAAAGACGCGGCAGCGCAACGCCAGGGACGTACAGCGCCCGCGTTTCATTTGCCTGCCCCCACTGAGGAAAAATAACGCTCTTGCACAGAAAAGGGGAGATTAGCGTCTCAAGCGTTAACCTCCCCTTTTCTATTAGATTCTGCGCACGCTCTCCATGCGCCCGGCCATGCGCCAGCGATTCTGCTCGTCCGTCTCCTCACCGATGGGACGGCGCCGCGCCTGCTCATTTTGCATATGCTCATCCATCAGCAGCGCCCCCACCAGGGCGGCAACCTCTGCTGGCGCCTCGGACACAATCTCTTTCAAGCGGCCTTTATCGCCCCATTCTTCGGCGATAAAATCCGTAGAAAAGTCGCCGGCAATGTAGCGCGGCTGGTCCATCAGCCAGCGTGCGAAGGGCAGCGTGGTGCGCACACCTGCGATATAATACTCATCCAGAGCACGACGCATACGCGCAATGGCTTGAGCGCGGTCTTTGCCCCAGACGATCAGTTTGGAGAGCAGTGGATCATAGTACAGCGGCACCTGTAAACCCGCGTAGAGGCCGCTATCGACGCGCACTCCTGGCCCGGAGGGTTCCTGCAAAGCCTGCACCATACCCGTCGCGGGCAGGAAACGATTTTCAGGGTCTTCAGCAGAGATACGACACTCAATGGCCGCGCCCTTGAAGACTACCTCTTCCTGCGTGAAAGAAAGGGGTAAGCCAGCGGCCACGCGAAACTGCTCCTGCACAAGATCCAGACCTGTACACCACTCCGTGACGGGATGCTCCACCTGGATGCGCGCGTTGATCTCCAGAAAATAGAACTGGCGATCAGGCCCCAGCAGAAACTCGGCGGTTCCGGCATTAATATAGCCAATGTTGCGGATCAGCTTCACCGCCGCCCCGGTAATGCGCTGACGCAGGTCGTCATCGAGCACAGGAGAGGGCGATTCTTCGATGAGCTTCTGATGACGGCGCTGGATGCTGCACTCGCGTTCGCCCAGGTGGACCACATGGCCGTGGGTGTCGGCGATAAACTGCACTTCTATATGGCGCGCGGGTGCCACCGCCTTCTCCATATAGACGCGTTCATCGCCAAAAGCGCTCTTCGCCTCACTACGCGCTGTGCGCAGCGAGGCGTGCAGATCGCGTGGAGCGCGCACAAAACGGATGCCCTTGCCACCACCGCCAGCCGCCGCCTTGAGAAGCAGAGGATAACCGATCTGCTCGCCCAGCTTTGAGATGGCTACCTCGTCCAGGGCGTCCAGCAGCGCGCCGGGCACAATCGGCACCTCGGCCAGGCGCGCGGTATTGCGGGCAGCCGTCTTCTCACCCACCGCGCGTTGCAGCGCCGCAGTGGGGCCGATAAAGATCAGGCCGGCTTCCACACAGGCATCGACAAAAGCCGCGTTCTCTGAGAGAAACCCATAGCCAGGATGCACGGCCTGGGCGCCTGCGCGTTTAGCTACCTCGATCAGGGTCGGAATATGTAAATAACTCTGGTTGGCGGGCGCGGGACCGATACAATACGCCTCATCCGCCATGCGCACGTGCAAAGACTGGCGATCAACCTCGCTATAGACCGCGACACTGCTCAGTCCCAGTTCGCGACACGCGCGGATCACACGGACCGCGATTTCGCCGCGATTGGCAACCAGCACCTTTTGAAAAGGCCAGGGGGTAACAGACGAGCTGCTCACAAAAGATTCTCCTTACAAATGGACGTCTACGTTGGAATTTTTACGCTTATCATATCACGCAGGCGCGCGCGAGTAGGAAAAACAGGTTAATTCGTCGATGAACATTTTCATTTCCAGCGGAAGTGATGTACACTAAGTTGGGAACGCCCGGTATTTTTACTATCAACAGAATCAATGTATTTAGTTCTTGAGTGGTAAGTCGCGTGCCGCCTGAGAAGGGATGTAAACCGACATGTTGAGATCAGTTTCAAGCCTGCCAATTTCGCGCCGCCTTTTCATAGCGTTCGCGCTGGCAGCCATTCTCCCCATTCTCATGATTAGTTTCATGGGCTTCTATTACGTTTCCCAGATCAACACACGTGGACAGGTCGCCACTTTAACTACGCAGGCTCAGACCCAGGGCTCCATGATTTCGAGCAATCTGGGAAATATGTACCACCAGATGAAAATGCTCGAACAACAAACCCTCGGAGAACTAACACCGACAAATAGCAATCTTCCTGGGATCGATTCATCAGTGGCGCCAATCAATAACCTGGCTCAGACCATCGATCAAGGTCTCAACACATACGCAAGCCAGTATAGTCCGGCCAGCGCCAAAATGAAGCCCGTGGTTGATGCGGCAAATAACTTCCACCCTACAGATACAACGGGCATTAACGAAAACAACATGATGACGGATGCCTTGCCAGGTGATTGGCGCGACTATAAGGCAGCACAACAGCAGGAATTACAACTGTTACAGCAGGTTGTGAGCAAGGTCAATGCACTTCCGACGCCGAAGAACGCTGCCCAGATTGCCAGTCGCAGCCAGACGATCCAGGGGTTTCAGAACCAGATTGTCGCCGCTAGCCAGACCATGGACAGCAAGTTTACCCAGCTCTATCTTGACTGGAATCAGGTCACCGCGGATACCGCCAAACTCAGCGGGTTTGCCAATGAGGGGAGTACTGATACAGGCCCTATCGTCTTTGGCTCCATCGGTGCGGTTCTGCTGCTGGTGATTATGATCCTCTTTATCGGGTTTGTGGTACAGAGATCGATCAGCAATCCACTCACCGAGCTGGTTTCACTGACCAGGCGCATCTCAAAAGGCGACACCAACGCGCGTGTAAAAGTGGAGAGCCGCGACGAGATTTCTATTGTGGCCAACTCGATGAATAATATGCTCGACAATATCGTCCATCTGATCCAGGACACCCAGGCACAGCGCGACGTTTTGCAGGGGCAGGTAGAGAAGCTGGTGAGCGAGGTCAGTGGCGTTGGTGAAGGCGACTTGCGTGTGCAGGCCGAAGTCACTGCGGACGCTTTGGGTGTGCTGGCCGACTCTTTCAACTATATGGTAGAAGAGCTGGGCAGCCTGGTTGTGCGTGTGAAGTCGGTTGCGCGTGAGGTGGAAGAGTCCACAACCATGACCTCGGACCGTATGAATGAGCTGGTCGAGGCCGCAGACCGCCAGATCCAGCAGATTGCCAGCGCGGCCCATGAAATCGAGCATATGGCCCAGACCAGTCAGCAGGTGGCTAATCGCGCGATGGCCCTATCCAGCAACGCGCGTGAAGCCCGTGTCAGCGCGCAAGGTGGACGCCAGGCGGTGCTGCAAACCATCGAAGGTATGGGGCGTATCTCTCTCAACGTGCAGGAAACCTCTCAGAAGGTCCAGAACCTGGGTGAGAGTTCGCGCGAGATTAATAATATCGTAGAAGCCCTCTCAGCTATTGCCCATCAGACGAACCGCCTGGCTCTGGATGCCGCTATCCAGGCTGCGATGGCCGGCGAGAACGGCAAGGGCTTTGGAGCCGTCGCCGCCGACATTCGCCGCCTGGCTGAGCGCGCCAAAGAACAGGCCACTTCGGTTGGACGTATCGTGCGCGGCGTACGCGACGAGATCGGTTCTGTGGCCGTCTCTATGCGCGATACCGAACGCGAAACCGCAGCTGGCGCCAGGCTAGCTGAGGAAGCAGGCACCTCGCTGGAGTCGATCTTCTCCGTGATTGAGCGTCAGGCGCGTGAGATCGATGTCATCAACCAGATGGCTATGCAGCAGCAGCAATCGTCGAGCAGCGTTGTGCAGATCATGCAGGGCGTCTCCGAAGTCACACAGGAGAGCAGCCAGAGCACCCACGAAGCCGCGCAGAATATGGAACGCGTGGCCCGTCTGGCCGAGCAATTGCTGGCCTCGGTGGAAGCTTTCAAACTGCGCGACGGCCTCAATTACTTTACCCCGAACGCCACGAATATCTCACAGGAAGATAGCCCCCTCACTATCAGTGGGGCTTTCCGCACCGTCACGGCTACCGCGCAACCAATCAGCAATGGCAATGGCGCCCTCATCGCGTTGCCCGCGCCCATTTCGGAAAATGGCTTCTCCCAGTTCTCGCCGTCCTTCCCCTCTCAAGGATGGAACCGTGGCCAGACGCCTCTGCCCCCCCTGGGACCAAACAATGGCCAGCCATTCTTCTCGCCTCTGGAGCCAGATAACGACCGGCAGTTCTTTGCGCCACAGGAGCCAAACAATGGCGGCCAGCCGTTTTTCCCACCGCAGGGACAACGCAATAGCCAGCCGCAGGAGCCGAATCAGGGTCAGCAGTTCTTCCCGCCTCTGCGACCAGAGCAGGGCCAGCAATTTTTTGCACCACAGGAACAGCGTATGAACACTAGCCAGCCACTGTTCAATCCCCAGGGCTTGAATAATGGTCAGCAGTTTTTTCCACCACAGGGACCGAACAATGGTCAGCAGTTCTTCCCACAATTGCGACCGAATAATGGCCAGCCGTCATTCCCACCCCAGGGACCGAACAATGGCCAGCACCCCTTCCCACCCCAGGGGAACAGGATACAGGACGCACCTCAACGGCCCGTTCCCGACAACGATTGGCCATCTGGCAACTGGTGGGCAGACAAACAGCAGTAGAACAGAGAACAACGCGGAGACCACCAGGATCTCCGCGTTGTTCTCTATCCTTCTGCTAAAAAAACGTAACTACGGCATCCGCGTATAACACTTTCGTTATATATAGCATTGATAACCCTTATCGCAATGCATAGACTTTCTGCGCCAGGATTGGGTAGACTTGAGGGAGAAGCACTGAGCATTCACGAATGTTTTCGAGCACTCCTGGATGTGCCATATATAACGAAGGAGCACTATCATCATGATCGCACCAAGACCCACCAGCTACAATCCAATGGAGATCAATTACGAAGGGACCATCCAGGCCGCCCTCGCTCTACTCAATCAGAAGCAGGTCGTCAGTATTCCGCGCTGGGATTGTGAGGTCTGCGGCATGATTCATATGGGGGCAAGGCCCGGCGAGTGCGATAGCTGCGGTAGCCACGCTCTGGGCCAGCAGCCTGATATGCATTGTGAGATGAATAGTCACTGGTAGTATATGCGAATACTTTAGGATTTAACTTTATCAATAACTAACGAGCAATAAAAACAGCGAGACCGCGCGCCAAAGCTTTACCCTCAAGCGGGGTGGAGTTGGCGCGCGGCCTCGAATAATATAATCCCGGCGGCCATCGCTGCATTGAGCGATTCCACCTGGTTGGCCAGCGGGATGCCGATAGCTCGTGTTGCCAGGGCGTGGGCTTCTGGCGACAGGCCATGAGCTTCGTTGCCGATGATTAACGCAAAGGGCTGCGTCAGATTTTCTGTGTAGTAAGCAGTGGGGACGTGGGCCTGCGCGCTAAACACCCGTTGAGAGCCACAATGCCTGGCGATCCGCTCCTCGATAACCGGCCAGGGCAGATGCGTCTCGACGGGCAACGCGATATGCGCACCGGCGGCGGCTCGCACGACTTTGGGGCTATAGCAATCGACGCAATGGGGCGTCAACAGCACCTCTTCCACATCGGCGGCCAGGGCCGCGCGTAGAATCGTCCCCATATTGCCCGGATCGGCCAGAGCGTCCAGCACCAGCAAGGCCGGGCGGCGCGCAGGTGGGCGTCTCTCCCGCAGACGTTGCGCCTGGAAGAGTTGGGTGGGCAGCACGCAAACAACCCCCTGCGACGTCTGTGTCTCACCTAACGCCTCCGCCACGCGCTCGCTCACCTCAAAAAGGGCTAGTTTTGAGAGAGAGGCTGTGGGATGCAGCAGGCGTGCTAAGAGGGCGCGCCCTTCAGGGGTGCGCTGGAGCAATTCCGGCTGATAATAAATTTCGCGAGGAAGCATATCCGCGGCCAGCAATGCTTCCAGCAGATGGGGACCCTCCATCAACAAGAGGCCGCAAGAAAAGCGGCCTCTTGTTGTATGCAGGTCACGTATCTGCGTTACACGCGGATTCGCGAGACTAGTAATGCGTGTGATCATGCGTGTATCGGCGTAACGCCCTTTATTTCAAGACGGCCAGGGCCGACTCTACCAGAGCGCCAAAAGCCGCCTCATCGTTCACAGCCATCTCCGCGAGAATCTTGCGATCCACGCCGATATTGGCGGTATGAATGGCGTGCATCAGTTTGCTATAACTCACGCCATGCATGCGGGCAGCGGCGTTGATGCGCGTAATCCAGAGCGCGCGCATATCGCGTTTGCGGTTGCGGCGGTCGCGATACATATACGCCATCGAGTGCATCACCGATTCGTGTGCGGGACGATACAGGCTACGGCGTGTAGCACGATGGCCTTCTGCTAACTGTAAAAGTCTCTTGTGTTTCTTATGCGCTGGTACACCACGTTTTACTCTTGGCATGGTTGATACATCCTCCGTTCGAATTTATACAACACTAAAAAGCATACGGCAATAGACGTTTCATACGCGTAGAATCGCTCGTTGCTACGCGAAACTTCTTATCCATCGAACGAACGGAGTGGGGAGACTTATTGCGGCGCCGATGGCTGACAGCGACCTTGCGGCGCATAATTTTGCCAGTGCCGCTGATCTTCACGCGCTTGGCCATAGCGCTGTGTGTTTTCAATTTCTGCTTCATGTTTCTTCTTTCTGTGCTCTATGGGGTGAACGATAAAAAACAATCAAATCATCTGCCTTTGGAAGCATACCATAAGGCAGAGGCAATACTGCTTGAGGGAGATTGAGACGCAAGTGTACACAAATACCATGATTTTCAATCCCACCACTGCTCCTTTGAAGGCGCAGAGAAGCCTATGTCAGGAGCGAACCCCGCGTGCGAGTCGCATTATAACATAGCGTGCACACCGTATGCAACCATTTTTCCTAGTCAAGACACAAAAACCCTATGCGCTGGCAACGAGCATGATATAATGCGCCCAGATTGCATAATTCGCGCTATTCAATGCGCCAATGGAACAAGTAGAGAGGGATGATGTTCACCACATTTGTGCTGCTATTCTCGTGCTGAGAGCGAGGATAGGGCAGATGCCTTCCCATTTCAGCGCCACGTATTGGCTGTAGCAGCTCGCCCGGCGGGTCGTGCAAACATTCCCTAAGGTACCTGCACGGCTGAGGTCCAGATTGGTCGCCAGATGGCAAACCGTTTTTGGGTGGGCGAGAAAGAATAGCTCCATGTACACTGGTAATCGCGAGCGTAATCCCCGCATATCGTCAGGCCCGCATCGCTCGACAAGGGGAAAAGGAGCTCGCGGTTATCAGAAAAATGGCTGATGGAACATACAAACCGAGATAGTGTGGCTAGTCGTATTGTCAGCTTGAAGAGAACGATGTTATAATGGCGAGGTGCAAAAGGCAACTCCCGACATCGTGTTAGGAGTACGCACACATGACATAAAATACATATTATGCATCGATTCTCTATCGGTGCATCGCCTGCTCTGGAATTTAGCGCTGGCTCTGTGCTAAATGAATTCAGATGCATGCCCAGAGGAAGGAGGTGACTTCGTGAGCAGAGATTATGAACTTGGCTTCATACTCAATCCCGAGGTCAACGAAGAGCAAACGCGCGCCATTATGGGGCGCATTGAGCAGATCGTCAGCAATTACGGCGGTCAGATTATGCGGGTGAACCAATGGGGGCGCCGCCGCCTGGCTTACCCAATTGAGCGTAATCGTGACGGTTTTTACGTGTTCATTGATATGATCCTGACCCCTGAGACGGTCAGTGAACTGGACCGAACGCTAAAAGTTTCCGAGGAAGTTCTCCGGCACCTCATCAAGAGGCGCGATCCTAAGGCTGTGCAGAAAGAGCGCGAGGCGCGAGCCGCCGCCGCTGCCGCTGCCCAGGCTAAAGCGGAAGAAGCACCAGAGGCTGAAGAGCACGCGGAAGGTGCGAGCGAATCCGAAGAGTCTGAAAAAGCCAGAGAAGCCGAAGTACCCGCGGGTGCTGAGGAGGAGAACGAGGCTCCAGTGGCTCTCAGTGCCGCAGAGGATGAAGCTGTTCCCCCAGCACTGGAAGATGAAACGATTGAAGCGTAGTTAAGGAAAGTTCGTATTCCAGTCAAGCCAGTCTCAGCGGCAGAAACATTTCAGGCTTTCACAACGTTTATTACGTTGAAAGGACATCAACCATGCTGAATAAAGTCATGTTGATTGGGAATTTGGGGAGAGACCCCGAATTT
>CAXUEY010000026.1:0-35138 GCA_964250225.1 uncultured Ktedonobacteraceae bacterium
GAATGATACAGGCAGCGTGGCCGATGTGCAGAGCCTCTTAGAAAAATGGATGGGGATGGGGATTGATCTCCTCGTGCGTCAGGGTATTGCCCTGATATCCTAAGGTAAGCGGGAGCTGATGCAGCCGCTCAAAACCTACGACCCGACGATTGTTATGCCCAAAGGTCATTGGGAGCATGCCAGGCATGAGCACTTTGACACAGCGCAGACCGCAAGCACGATGCTCTGGCGCGGTTTGATCAACGACAATCACATCTGTGGTGCCATCCTTGAGATAAGACGCGAGCAGCCATTCCAGGTCGTCGCGCAAGTCCAGGCGCTCTGCGGGAGACGCGTAGAAATCACGAAACGCTTCCTGAAAAGTTTGCTGGCGCGGGGCGTGATACAAGAAATGCAGGCGCTCAAACGCTTCTGGTAGGGAGTAGAGTAGCGGGTGGTGCTCCATTTTCTGCACACGTCCAGCATCTGCGAGCATCTCTAACGCCTCTGGCCTGCTCTGCTCATCCATGTGGCGCGGAAAAGCCTGGTACATCGCAAATTCGCGCAATGCTTTCAATAACGCCTGCTCCGGGTGTGGATGCGAGCCAGCTGCGACAAGGGCCTTTTGCTTGCCCTCCCGATTCTGTTCGTCGGTACCGAGCAGGCACAGGCAAGGGATGGCGTGGTCCAGGGTAGCGTTAAAAGCCTGGATGGTGTAGCCGGAATGATACTCAAGATGCTCAAGCAGCACGCGGATCGTCGGGTCGGTGACTGAACGCAGGTCCAGGCGCGGCAGTTGAAGCTGAGCATACCACATCAGCAAGAAGGCATCGCGCTCGACGACTTCCAGCATCCCGTGGAAGATCGCCTCTTCCAGACAGTTTCCAAGCGCGCAACCATTGGAGACATCAGAGACAAAGACCGGGTTCTCCGCGCTGGCGGGGAGTCCATAATAGGCGCAGTGCTCCGGCACGAGCAGGGGCGCCTGCTGCTGGAAAGAATAGCCCCAGACCCACTGACATACCAGGTCGGGATGATACGGAACCAGTTGACGACGGGCGTGGTTGTGCTCCTGCTGCTCGTACTGTTCCGGGCTATGCAATCCCAGCGTGGTGGGATCGAGTGCTGCTTGCCCATCCGCAATGAGCTGCCGGTAACTGGCGCGCACCATCGTGTGTTTGCTACGGGGACGCAAACCGGCATAGCGCTCAATGACCTCCAGGACGGAGACCACCTTGCTCTGCTCGCAACGCAACGTACAGCCCGTGCCCGTCGTTGACTCTGCCTCAGAAGAGAGGCGCGCCGAGGCAATGGGCAGGAGATGGGTGTGCTCGACGGCGAGGGAAGAGACCAGGCCTACTCGTGGATCGACATAGGTGGTGAGTATCTTTTCAGGATTGGCGGCAGGCTGACTCATCCGGTATGTCCATGCATCCGCCTTTGGACGCGATTGAAGGGCAATCGCGGCGAGTTCAGCTCGATCTTGCACACGCGCGCCACAATCAGGGCAGGCCGAAGAGGGAAGAAATGTGTGTCGGCGACAGACTAAACTCGCCAATGAGAGTACGAGCAGGGCACAGCCGGTGCGGATCTGCTCCGGCCTCTGCAAGTACGTAGCGATCTCGTCGCCGACCAGGGCCGTTAACGTTTCCAGACTGAACGACGTGAGCCAGGGTTGAGAGACGCTCGCTTCACGCTCTTGCGCGCGATAGTGGCGCAGCAATTCCCGATCAGCATCCGAAGACGTTGCCCCTGCCAGGCGTAATTCAGCGCAACTCGTGCAGCCCTGTGTGTGGGGCACGACGCAGGGTCCGATGATCCCTTCATCAAAGTGCGTATACACGGGAAGCAGCGCGACACCCGCCTGTAGACAGCGCCGATTGACCTGCTGAAGCGTCGTGGGGGACCAGGTATCACTGCAATAGACGATGATCTGACACGCTGCCAACTGTTCAGGAGAACTCGTCGCGGTGCATGGCACGCTCTGATAACTGCTCTCTACCAGACGTTGAACATGCTGATAGATGAGTCCCTGCCCGATCAAACCAACCAGATACTCTTTGTGCTCTTTCATACTCTCTCCGCTCCCTTCTCCAACTCGCCACATCTCACAAGGACGCGCACAATAAACGGGCACACCTGCGCCAGGGCCGGGTCGTGATCCAGGGGCACCGCGAACGCGCGGAAGCCGCTGGCCTGCAAGCTCTGGAGCAGCCACGCCAAACGGTCCGCCCACGCGTCTGGTAGCGCATAGCTCGGTAAAACGAGGTGCTCGCTGCGCAGATGCATGGGCAGGTCGGGGACAGGAGCCACCGTATACTCGTCCTGCTGGAAATGCTCGGACTGATACTGCTGCAAAGTCCGTTCGATCCCGCTGCGCAACGCCTGTGCTGCATCGCAATGCGTGCTATACGCCACGACCTTCTCATCCACACATATCGCGAACGTTGGTACGCGCAGGGAACCGCTCACATCGTAAACGGTGAGCTGCCCAACGGCCCTGAGCAAACGAACGAGATGCTGATCCTCTGGCGTCAGCAGCGCCTTCGCAAGGTCCACCTGCTGATAGGGTTGTTGGGCGCCCTGCACCTGTTCAACGGTGAGCTTATGACACCAATCCAGCAACCCCTGACAGAGCGCCTCATCCCAACTCATACCCGCAGCCACGCCACATCCATCATGGCTGAGGGAAGAAAACACACAGGTCGCGGGTACGAGAACGGCCTGTTGCGTATGCAGGTCCAGCCCCCAACTCCACATCTCACTGTCTGGAGCATGCTCTGACCATTGATCGGGCAGCATGACAGGCCAGGAACCCTGTGCCGCCATCTCATGAGCAAGCAGGCGTCGCTGATCCATCATATTGGCCGCGTAGCGCTCGCAGGCTTTTTGCGCGACCCGAATGCCAGCACTTCTGGCATCTGTGGCCGCCGCAATCACGCTCAGGGCACCCGGCTGGATCTCCTCGCGCATCGGGTTGGACAACTGCATGCACCACACAGCCAGAGGTACCTGCACAAAATGTTCGTGCTCCAGTGCAGAAAAAAGTCCGAATCTCTTATCAACGCACTTCGCTATATCTGCCAGGAAAGCACCTGGCTCAATTGAATCGCGCTGCTGCAAATGATGCATCTGTTCAAGGAACTGAGCGGCAGTTAGCGCAACCGGATACTGGCTGCTGTGGCCGGGGTGCTGAGCGGGCTGACCAGGATGTGGACCGGCCTGACAATGGGGATGAGGCAGAAACGCGTGACTCTCGCTTAAGCATGTGTTGAGATCAATCACGCTGAGCTGCCCGGCTTTTTCTATCACACTTGTCTGGGTCATATGCTGAAACAGCACAAAGAGCAGCTGATTGACGATCAGCGTCACTTCCGTCTGGATGAGAGATCGGCCCCCAGAGACGGGGAGCTGGTGCTGAAGAAACGCATAGGATGAAGAATCGCTCAGATTTGCTTGCAGCCGCCGCCAGGCACATTCCCAACAATTGCCCGTCTCCGGGCATACCAGCGGGCCGACCCAGGCATGTTCATCCATAATAATGGCCTGGAGCAACGTTTTCTGCTCTTCAATGCACAACCGGTTTAGCAGGCGAGCGCGGGCTAAGGCTGGCTGCTCGCCTAAATGCAGAACGACATCGTAAGCCTGGATGATCTTACGCGCCTCGGCCTCATCATCCCAGGCCGCCGTAGTGATAAACTGCACATAGCCTTCAGGAATAGTATCAGCGCGTGCAGCGAGCAGATCCTGGGGGAAATGCGAATCACTTGCATCCTCGGACGTGAGAAACGCACTGACCTGCTTCACGCCAGCTTGCAAACTCGTGTGGAAAAGCGAGGTGAGAGCAGGCCCGGAGCCGATGAGTAGCAGACGCTGGTTCCGAAAACGCTCAAAACGCGAGGGCGCTGATGTTTGCAACGACTCGATAAATGTGAGATTGGGGGCATAGGTTTCCAGTTCGGCCTGGTTCAGCCCGTGGAGCTGGTCCTGGCTCGTATCTTGCAGAAAATGATGGGCGGTCAATTTCTCCAGCAGATGCGTGACCATACGTTTTCGATCTGCATCCAGACCATCGGTAATCTCTGCAAGTGTGACCTCTCCATCGAGCGTGGGCGCCAGACGTTCCAATAGACGATATAAACTTTTTCCTTTGAGGACCAGGCGGCGGTTATTTCCGCGTAGATAGACGCCATCGGGCGTGGGGATAGAATACGTATCTTTTTTCCATTTTAAGCGCATGTTTTGCGTTCCCATCGCTTCCACCTTTCCAACACTATGCAAAACGGCTCTGCACGATCACTTTATTCAATTGTTGTATGTGAGCGTAGCCGGACTCCTTCATGGGATAGACGCTTTTATATCAATCTCCCAAAAAGGCTTTCACGGCCCTTCTATGCCCCATTGCAATTCAAGATCTGTAACGATCCTGAACTGCAATGGGTAAAGGCTTTCGTGTTCTGGGGAGAAAAGTATCACCACTGCACGCTGCTACAGAGATTGTACGGAGAATGATACCTTTCCCAGCTTGCGTCAAATAAGTGAGGGTGCGTCCAACTTACAGCAACACCTGGCTGCTGCCCTTCTTCCACCTCCCCAGATATTTGCCTTTGAGCTAACAAAAATGGGTTCTACGCGAGCGCTAAAAAACGTTGAAGTTCACGCCGCCGCAGCTCCCGCAGCTTTCGCAGCTCCCGCAGCTCCCACCGAAGAAGCTGTCGAAACCGCCGCAGCTCTCGCAGCTGCAGCTCCCACCGAACCCGAAGCCACCGCAACTGCAGCTGCAGCTGCAGCTTCCGCAGCTCCCAAATGCGGGGATAAGCAGCACGAAGCAGCTTCCGCAGCTGCAGCTTCCGAAGCCACCCTGAATGTGACCAAGCTCAGGGATGTTGATCTCTTCCAGATTCGCATCGGTCAGATCAATACATTCAACGAACTGTGCGGAGAGGTTTTTCTCCTGACCATTGGTGAGTTTCATAAATCGTTTCCCTTTCTGTGTAAAACGTGCCAGCATCTGATCATTTGATCGTTTGCTTCAAACTTCCCTGCTCTCTTTTTCTGCGATTGGACATCCGTAAAAATCGCTTACATGAGGAGTATGAAGGACCCTACAATCGACTCATTCACACTTGTCATACTGTTTTGTCACCATCCTTCAGAGAAAAAAAGAGAAAGCACTGTCTTGCCTAAATTTCCTCAAATAGCACCCCTGGCCAGGGGTGCGTTTCCTGCTGAGCAGCGCACATATGGATAGGCCGATTGTTCAGCCTCGCTATACTTTTCCTATGACCAATTTTGGAGATGCAGGACGTCATCAAAGGGTGATTAAAGGACTTTATATGTCAACGCAAGACATCCTCATACTATGCAAGGGGGGTTATTCTCACAATGTTTCGACGCAGAGTACCAGAGCTTTTACAGATGAACGCGGTAGAGTGTGGCGCGGCCTGTTTAGCCATGATTCTGAGCTATCATGGCCGCAAGACCAGTGTCTCAGAGGTGCACAAAAACGTGGGCCTGGGGCGCGATGGCCTTTCGGCTTTACGCCTGGTGCATGCCGCCCGCCATTATGGTTTGAAGGTCAGAAGTGTCTCGCTCCAGAGCAATGATTTTCACTCCATCCCCTTGCCAGCGATCATTTACTGGCAATTCAACCATTTTCTCGTCGTCGAGCGCTGGTCCCCATCCTATATAGAGGTGGTTGATCCTGCCGCCGGGCGCAGGCGGCTCACCGCCCAGGAATTCGACGATGGGTTTACGGGAATCGTGATCATGTGCGAGCCGGGCACAGAATTTAATACGCGCGCACCTGCTCCAACGCTCTCACTACGGGCATACTTGCTGCAATATCTCAAGTACTCCCCGGCTATGTTTATCCGCATCATTCTGGTTTCACTGCTGTTACAAGCCTTCGGGCTGGTCATCCCTTTTATCACGAAAATCATCATAGACCGGATTATCCCCTATAGAATCAGCGCGATCCTGCCGCTTTTGGGCGTGGGTCTGGCGCTTATCCTGCTCTCCCAGCTAGTTACAACGCTCATTCGCTCGTTATCGCTGATCTATCTCCAGGCGCACATAGATGCATCCCTGGCATCGAGCTTTTTTGAGCACCTGCTAAAACTGCCCCTGCGCTTCTTTCAGCAGCGTTCAAGCGGTGACATTATGTCGCGTGTGGCAAGTAACACGACGGTACGCAACCTGGTCAGCAGCCAGTTGATCTCGTCGATGATCGACGGCAGCATGGTCGTGATCTACCTGGCAATTTTATTCTCACAGGTCATCTCCTTTGGAGCGATTGCACTGATGATTGGCCTGCTCCAGGTGCTATTGTTAGTGGCCACGCGCGGCCCTGTGCGCCGTTTAGCGCGCCGCGAGCTGGATGCCATTGGGGAAGCGCAGGGCTACGTCACGGAGATGCTCACCGGCGTCGAAACGGTCAAGGCCGCTGGCTCAGAGCAAAAAGCCTTTCAAGCCTGGTCCAATCACTATCTCAAGCAATTAAATGCCTCTGTCAAGATGAATTACGTGACGAGCTTCGTGAACACATTCACAGGCATTCTGAATGTATTTACACCCCTGGCCTTGCTCTGGGTAGGGACCAACGCGATCTTACAGGGTACGATGCAAACGGGGACGATGCTGGCCCTGAGCGTGCTGGTGGGGGAGTTTCTGACACCGCTGGGGTCGCTGGTCAGCAGCGGGCAATTGCTGCAAGTGGCTCGTTCGCACATTGAGCGCCTGGCCGATGTCATGGAGGCTGAGCCAGAGCAACACCTGCAAGAGGTGCAGCAACCGCCGCAACTGACGGGCCAGATTGCGCTCAAACAGGTGAGTTTTCAGTACGACGCCAACTCGCCAATGGTGTTAAAAGACATCGAGATCCAGATCGCGGCGGGCCAGAAGATCGCCATTGTCGGGCGCACCGGTTCGGGAAAAAGCACGCTAGGCAAACTCTTACTAGGACTGTGTTTACCGACTGCCGGGGAGATCCTCTACGACGATATCTCCCTGCATACCCTCGATTTGCAGGCGGTGCGCGCGCAACTGGGGGTCGTCACGCAGGATATGCACACCTTTAGCGGCTCGATCCGCCAGACGATCACCTTCAACCACCCCGATCTACCAATGGAGCAGGTCATCAAGGCCGCGCAAACAGCAGCGCTCCATGAGGATATTCTTCAGATGCCCATGAGCTACGAGACGTTTATCGCGGAGGGCGGCAACGCGCTTTCCGGTGGACAACGCCAGCGGCTCGCGCTCGCCTGTGCCCTGGCCCACGAACCTGCGATTGTCCTGCTGGACGAGGCGACGAGCGCGTTAGATGTGCTCACCGAACAGCGTATCGCGCAAAACCTGAAAGAACTGCAATGCACGCAGATCATTATTGCTCACCGCCTCAGCACGATCCGTACAGCCGACTGCATCCTCGTCCTCGACGCGGGACGCATCGTGGAGTCCGGCTCACATGAGGAATTGCTGGCACGCGACGGGCATTATGCTAACCTGATTCGCCATCAACTTGCCGCGCGCGAGATGGGCGCCATTGATGACGCGGACTCACACGCGCTGCGTGCGCGCATATTGCCACGCCGACCAGTCATCAACACACAATTTAAGAGCGGCCCATTGGTCATCTCCCATGAAGCTCACCCATCAGAGGATGTCAGTCCTCACCTTCTGTGAGTTGGGGAAGGTCGGTGTGTTGGGCGCGTGAGACCGGTTTTCCCTTAACTCAGAGCCTGACCATCCCTGACCGATGACCGGATACGACGCGCCCTCTATTCCTCCAAAAAATTAGCGTAGCCAGCGATCACACCAGCTCCTGACCCGTTTGAGGATATCAAGCTGGTGTGATCGTTCGGCGACCCCGTGCGGTTCGCGTGGATAGACCACGAACTCGACTGGCACGCCCTGTCTTCTCAACGCGCGCTGAAAGCCGGTGGCCTGGCTGAGCGGCACACGTACATCGTTTTCTCCGTGCAGGATAAGCACAGGCGTCTTGACATGGCGCGCAAAGTTAATCGGGCTGAGTTCCAGATGGTTGCGCTGTTCCGCGCCATCCCACGGCGCGCTTCCCCCTAACTCCAGCTCGAAATCAGGCACATCGCTCGTCATGGCCATCATGCCCCAATCGCTGACGCCCGCGCCCATGATACCCGCTTTGAAACGCTGCGTCTGCGTCACCGCCCAGGCCGTCATAAATCCTCCCTGGCTCCAGCCGCCAATGGCCAGACGTTCAGGGTCGGCAATGCCCCGTTCAATGGCAGCGTCCACAGCAGACATCACGTCCTGGTAATCAGCCAATCCGACCGCGCCCCGCGCGGCTGCCGCGAATTCCTCGCCATGCCCGAAGCCTCCACGCGGATTGGGCATCAGCACGACATAGCCAGCCAGCGCCAGCCATTGACCCCAGTTGAGTGCGGCGAGATGCACCTGGCGTCCCGTTCTGCCATACGGCCCTCCATGCACGAGCACGACCATCGGCAAGGGCTGATCCTCTGGCGCGTTGGGCGGGCGAATCAGTATGCCATCCAGCTTCAGGCCATCGCTGGCCGTCCAGAAGAAAGGTTCCTGTTTGCCAAAGGTCACACCCGCGAGCTGCTCTTGATGCGACGAAAGCTGGTGCAGGACGATGCCCGCGCCATTTTCCTGGCCCGTGCCTGCCCACACTTCCCAGGACTGATCGCCACTACTGCGCACAAGAGCCACAATACACTTTCCATCGTCTTTGCGCCTCACATCCCAGGCTAAATATCCCACGCCCTCCTCTTCAAGCAGTGGCACCACCTCTTCGCCCCGCGCATTCATCAGTTCGATGCGGTTCTCCAGACCTTCGCCCACCATGACAACCAGCGCTGACCCCTGCTGGAGCGCGAGCAGACCACCAGCGCAATTGGTCTCGCCACACGCGATACGCGCCGGTTCGCCGCCCTCGGCTGGGACAGCGTAGACGACGGATGATGATTGACTGCTCGCCGTCGCGGAGGCCTGAAAAAAGAGCGTGCTGCCATCTTGCGACCAGGCCAACTCGCTCACAGCGCGTGGAAAACGACAGACGACGCGCGGCTCGCCTCCCGCGATGGCGATGCGCTCGATGCTCACTTCATGGGCGCGGGACTCTATATCGGGTGTTTGCTGCACGACGTAGGCCAGTTCTGTACCCTGTGGGTGCCAGACAAACTCGGCGATGTGGCGCTCTCCACCGACCAGCGTCGTGACCTCCTTGCTCGCCAACGAGACGAGGCGCAGGCGCGCATAGAGCCATTTCTCCCCATAGACTTTCGAGTCGTCGCGCTCTTTCTCCCGCTTCTCATCCTCTTCTGTCGGCTCATCCACGCTCGTAAACGCGATCTGTCCGCCGCCTGGGGACCAGCGGAAATCATCGACACCCTTCTTGCCTTTGATCGAGGTCAATGCGCGCGCCTCCCCGCCATCCACGGCGATAACATAGAGTTGCGCCGTTCCCCGCTTCGCCCGGTCCGAAAGAAACGCGAGTTGTTTGCCATCGGGAGACCAGCGCGGGTGCTCATCACGCGTCTCCCCGCTGGTGAACTGGTGTGTGCCCTTTGTGGGGTCAAGGTGAGCCAGCCAGAGCGCGCTGGTAGCATGCTCTTCTTTCTTGCCCCGCGCGGCCACACTATACGCCACGCTCTCCCCATCGGGCGCAATCTGCACCTGGTCCGGGATGGGCTGATCGGTAATCATTTCAGCGGTCAGTTGAGTCATAGTTTGCTCCTTCATACGATCCTTTTTTGCTTTATCTCTTCCTCGCGCGGCTCAAGCTGTTTATCCTGTCTCTCTACCCCCATAAATCTTTCCTCCGAAGCAAGGCTTCTAGCTCCAACACTTTTTTCTCGACGGGCCATTTTCTACACATGGTTGAGTAGACCTCGCAGACTTCATTATACCTCAGTTTGGATTGTCTTGCGCCGCGTTCTGCTACCTCAAAGAGGATACATATCCCCTGGGTTCAGCTTTCCATTTCCATCTTTATGGAGTTCTTCGTGGAAGACTCTTACTGAGGAAGCGTTCTTAAAACCCGTAGCCTCCATTGTATTCAACAGCCGGAACGCTCGACTTTGGGCATGCTGAGATTTCAGAGCAGTGGCTTTACGATAGAATTCCCTGCCCGCTTCAACACTCTTGTCTATTTCTCCACGCATGAGATACGCTCTAGCCCAGTCCAGGGGTATCCAGGCATCTAACCAGATATTTCCTTCAAGAGCGACTTGCCCTTGTATCTCTTCTTTCATGTCGAGTGTACCCTGCGGTTCTCCTATCTCCAAATACCCATAACTCCGTTCTGCCAGAATACCACTGAGTGAGTGGAAAACAAAATCGGTCCCATCGCCGTAAGAGAGCCTGATATCCGTCGCTACTTTCTGTGCGATAGCGATGGCCCGTTTAAATTCCGGCCCTTTTCCCATGCTGGCATAGACACGAGCCAGATAAGCATTCACCAGAGCAATGACATGCTTGCTTGCTCTGAATGACTCGTTCCGCGCGGCCTCTAAACACTCAAGGGCTTCATCGTAGCGTTGGAAACGATCCAATTCGGTCCCGCGCCCAAGTAATGCGATAGCCAGGGTCGCAGGGTGGTCCAGTTTCTTCGCGATAGCATACATCTGCTCAAACTTTTGCAAGGCGTCTTCATACTGCTGGTTCTCTACTGCGACCACTGCGTTGAGTCGAAGCACCTGCGCGTAGAGGATCTGAAAGCGCTCCTCTAAACGAAGTGGAGGCGGCATATTCTCTTGCAGATACGCGAAAAGGCGGTTCAGATCGTCTACCGCTTCATGAACATAAGGAACCGGAGCAGTGCGGCGCACCCACCATGTTCTTTTAATCAGCCCTTCAGCAGTATTTAACGTCTCATCATACATTGATGTGCCTCTTGTCTCAGAACCAAAGGGATCATATTCTGAGAGTCCCATTCTCCAATAGGGAATGTGCAGTATATCACACAGGCGGCGCAGTGTACGGACATCGCTGATATGCTTTTTACCTGTCTCAACCAGCGAGACATAATCAGAGCTTACTCCTATCTCGCCGCTTGATCTCGACCAGATTTCAGCAAGTTTGGATTGGGTGAGGGCCAGAGCCTCTCGATACTTTCGTATTGTGATTCCATAGTGATACGCTGTCATACATCACTCCTAACCAATTGGTACGGTTTTCCCTACCTTAATTGCTAAAAACCCTTACCGCTTAGCGTGTTCAATTGTGCGAAAAAACAAGCTATGCTTTTCCCATATTCTAACATATGTGTTTGAAAGGGGTACAGCATGCACTCACGCCAATGGAAAGCCATCTGGACCGACCAGGATGGCGCGCAACACGAGTATATGTTTAGTGCGGGAGAGAGCAGGGTGCTCGCCTCAATTGACTTCAGGGTGAAGATGCTGAAGCAGGGGATACCAGTTCCAGAGGTGTTCAGCTTGGAGATGCTAGAGGAGAAACGAGCGTGAGGCAGTCTATAGAAGAAGTGAGGTTAAGCCTGGAGAAACAGCAGCTTATTCTCAGTCTGGGTTGGACGCTGGAGCATGAACTCGGCTGCTCCTTTCACTATATGAGCCAGGGCTACTACCTCGTCAAGTTTCCTCACGGAACGGCTCAGGAGGGTGAGCTTATCTATCTGCCATGCGGGGCGGTTTTAAAGTATACCGAAGAGAAGAGCTATATATGGAGGGAGCTTCAATGCTACGGGATGATGCAAATACTTCAGAAATAGAGATCCAGGTAGATTTGAGTGTAGATTATCAGCACCAACTTTTAAGGCACGGGTGCGTCCTCACCTGTCTCCCAAAATTGAACATGTATGACCCCTGCTGGAAGGTCCAACTTCCAAAAGGAACAGTTGTAGCGTTTGTTAGGATCTATGGGGAGACGAAAGGGGAATATAAGATCACGTTCTCTGATGGCTTTTATTTCAGATGGGTGTATAGCGAGCAGGATGGGCTACGTTGGTACTCGCTGAATATCCCCCTTCAGCCTTGATGTGCCGCTGTGATACACTGTCATTGATGGCAAACCGCTACGGCCGACGGACGCGGGGGACGCCGGACGTGAAGGCCGGCGCTACATGCAAGGGGGGCCGAGACTAGCTCTGAGGGCAAAAAAACTTTTCGCATGTTGTTGAAATATAAGGAGAAGCATCAATTTATGGCCAGTTTTACGGGCGCGCCATCCCTGGCGGATGCACAGGATATTTTCAAGGGAGCGTATGCGGCGCGTTTTCAGGCGTTCACTGAGGCGGGACGACAGGCGGCCCTGGCAACGGCGCGAGACGATAGCGAAAAAATCGCGCTAGTGCTGGTGGATTATCAGCACGATTTTGTTGATCCGACGGGCACGCTCGCTGTGCCGGGCGCGCGTGAGGATGTAGCGCGTCTGCTGACCTGGTTCTATGCCAACGCGTCCAGGATCACGACAATCTACGCCTCGCTGGATACGCACCTGCCCTTGCAGATCTTCTTCAGCGCCTGGTGGCACGATCCGCGCGCGGGCGAGCATCCTCAACCCTTCACGCCGATCAGCGCAACCGACCTCGACGCGGGACGCTGGGAGCCGCTGAACGAGCCTGAGTGGTCGCGCGACTATGTGCGTTTGCTGAACAAGCAGGCCAGAAAAGACCTGATGATCTGGCCGCACCACACGATGCAGGGCACGCAGGGGCATATGCTGGTCGCGCCGATCAGCGAGGCCATCGCCTGGCATAGCGCCGCGCGCGCCACCCAGCCGGTCTATGTCGCCAAGGGGCTGACCACGCGCAGCGAGTTCTACGGCATCTTTGGCGCGGAAGTCCCCGATCCCGCCGATCCCGCCAGCAAGCTGAACCGTCCCCTGCTGGACGCGGTGATGCGCCACGACCGGGTGTATATCGCTGGCGAGGCCAAATCGCATTGTGTATTGGAAACCGCGCGCCAGTTGATTGGACACGTTGGCAACCAACCAGAGCGGCTCCAACGCCTGCACTTCCTCAGCGACTGCACCAGTTCGGTTCAACACCCCGCCATCGATTTTGACGCGCTGGCTGAAAAGGAGCTGGCACGTATGCAGGCACTGGGGGTGCGGATGGTGAGGAGCACACAGCCGATATAGTTCACAAAACTGAGCGGGCAGGGCGCGCTCACCCTCGTCCTCGCACACGATTCCCTCACCCCATCCAACGCATCAACACATACCCCTATCCCCTGTCACAATGGCTGAGACCTCTCCAGAAGCGGCGCGAGGGGCTAATTGTGACAGGGGATGGGGGTCTGCTTTTTTTTGATGCGCTGCCTATGGCGTCCCCTCGCGCCAGACATTATCTTTGGAGAGTTTGTCGGCCTGGCGCGTGGGTTCGGGCAGACGATAGCCGCGTCCGCAGGCCAGTACGTATTTGATGCTGCTCTCCAGGCTGATCTTGTTGCCAGGAGAGATGAACATTGGTTTGACGCGTACCCGTGTGCGCACCACCGCTCCGATGGTCTCGCGACGGTCCACCAGCGGCGACCAGGAGCCGACCTCTTCTCCCACCGGCTCGTATTTGCCGGTGAGCACTGATTTGGCACAGCCAATGGTTGGAATGTCGATCCACAGGCCGAGGTGCGCGCCGATGCCCAGGCGACGCGGGTGGGCGATCCCGTGTCCATCGGCCATCACTAAATCAGGCTGTTGTTTGAGTTGCTGAAAGGCGCCCAGCACGCACGGCAGTTCGCGGAACGAGAGCAGGCCCGGAATGTAGGGCATGCGCAACGGCTCCTCGTAGACGTGTTTCTCTACGATCTCCATTGTGGGGTAGGAGAGCAGGACTACCGCCGCGCGCGCCATGCCGTTGCCTTCGTTGATGGCCATGTCCACCCCGGCCACGTACTTCACTTCGCCCAACTGATCCTCCAGCACCAGTTTGCTGGCCAGTTCGCGTTGCAGCGCCCTCGCCTCATCTTGCTCCAATGTCCATGCATGCAAGTCCGTTTTCATGACTACAACTCCTCTTGAAAAATTAGTGTAACTATTCAGGGCCGATATGGGCGATAGGGGCCGACACGGGCGATAGGGGCCGACACGGGCCGATAGGGGCCGACACGGGCCAGGCAAGCTGGCCCGCTACGCGTGACGTCCCACAGAGGCAAGCTCTATGGGACGGTCAGCCCTACGGGCTGGCGAGCTTGCTCTACCTGCTTATATCGACGTGTTTTTATCGTGTACCATTCCTTGTTCGGCGTGTTCTTTGAGTTTTGCCAGCATCTCGTGATGGGCGGTGGCCGCGCCTTGAGCAGTGATTTTCATCAATAAACGCGGGGCGGTGATCTCGATGCGTTCGCGTAGGCGTGTTCCCTCGCCCTCGGCCTCGGCCCAGGTGATGTTGTAGAGGTGAATGCCCGGCACCTGGTAGGCGTTGGAGACCAGGGTGCCTTGCACGCTGATTGTGATATTCGCGCGGTAGGTGAATTCTATAATACGCGGTCCCAGCTTTATGCGATCCCGCACGCGATAATGCTGAACCGGCCTGCCATCGGACGCGGTGGTCGTTTTGACGGGCTGCACTGCGATCACAAACGGGTGGAGATCTTTGAGGTTCGTCATCAAGTGTGTCAATTGCTCGCGCACGATCTCAGGCGATGCCGCGATG
The DNA here is from genome assembly GCA_964250225.1 of uncultured Ktedonobacteraceae bacterium. Classification (GTDB taxonomy): domain Bacteria; phylum Chloroflexota; class Ktedonobacteria; order Ktedonobacterales; family Ktedonobacteraceae; genus Paraktedonobacter. Next base: position 14,594 of record CAXUEY010000026.1, read on the forward strand.
AAAATATCTTGCTCTAAGACGGTGTGGGCCATGCTCTTCTTTTTCCTCTGACGATGATACGTCGGGGGAGCACAGTTGATGCTGCACCCTCCCGACGCTCATGCTCAATCAAGAATGCTTTTACCTGTCCTTCTCGCTCATACTCAGCGCGGCCTGCGCTGCTGCCAGGCGCGCGACAGGCACGCGATAGGGTGAGCAGCTCACGTAGTCGAGACCGATCTGGTGACAGAACTCGATGCTGTCGGGGTCGCCACCATGCTCGCCGCAGATGCCCAGTTCGATCTGGGGATTGGCCTTGCGACCCTTCTCAACGGCCATCTGCACCAGTTGACCTACGCCCTCGCGGTCCAGCGTCTGGAAGGGGTTTTCTTTGAAGATCTTGACCTTCTCTTTGGCCCCCGGCTCCTCCAGACCGTCGATATATTTGAGCAGGAACTTGCCCTCGGCATCGTCGCGGCTGAAACCAAAAGTAGTCTGGGTCAGGTCGTTGGTGCCGAAGCTGAAGAACTCGGCTTCTTTGGCAATCTGGTCGGCGGTCAGGGCGGCGCGTGGCAGCTCGATCATCGTACCAAACTTGTACTCAACGGCGCCCCCGCGCTTCTCCGTGATGTCTTTGGCCACGGCCTCCAACTGGCGGCGCACCTCGCGCAACTCGTTGACGTGTCCCACCAGGGGGATCATGATCTTGGGATGAACCTTGTGGCCGCTCTGCGCGACCTCCGCGGCGGCTTCGAGAATGGCCCGCGTCTGCATGACGTTGATTTCGGGGAAGAGCAGGCCCAGGCGACAGCCGCGCAAGCCCAGCATGGGGTTCATCTCGCGCATCGCTCCCACGGCCTCCAGCAGCTCTTTCTTCTCGGCCAGCTCTTTGGCGTGACCACCCTCGGTCTCCATGCGCGTGACCTCCACCAGCAGCTCTTCATACGAGGGCAGGAACTCGTGCAGTGGCGGGTCGATCAGGCGAATGACCACGGGATAGCCATCACCGCTTTTGGGATCGACCATCGACTCGAAGATGCCCTTGAAGTCGCTGCGCTGGAAAGGCAACAACTGGTCCAGCGCGACCTGGCGCTCCTGATGGTCTTTGGCCAGGATCATCTTGCGCACAATCGGCAGACGCTCCTGCTCCATAAACATATGCTCGGTGCGGCAGAGACCAATGCCCTCGGCCCCGAAGGTTATGGAGCGTTGCGCGTCACGCGGATAGTCGGCGTTGGCCCACACTCCCAGCTTGCGGTACTTATCGGCCCAGCCCAGCAGCTTCTTGAGATCCTCTTCTTTGTCGAAATCGGGATCGACGGTCTTGATGATGCCCGCGAAAACCTCGCCGGTGGCGCCGTCAATCGAGATATCCTCGTTCTCTTTGATGACCTTATCGCTGCCAACCACACGGAAGAGTTTCTCACTCTCGCTGACGCGAATGCCCTCACAGCCGGCTACGCAGGGCAGGCCCAGGCCACGCGCCACCACAGCGGCATGGCTGGTCGCGCCACCACGCGCGGTGAGAATGCCCTTCGCAACAAGCATACCATGCACATCGTCCGGGCTGGTCTCAGGTCGCACCAGCACCACAGCGGTGCCAGCCTTGCCCATGTGCTCGGCGGTATCGGCATCGAAGACGGCCTTACCGGTAGCGGCACCAGGCGAGGCGTTCAGACCTTTGGCCAGCAGACGCCCCTCTTTTTCGGCCTTCTTCTTCTCCTCCTCGTCGAAACGCGGCAGCAGGAGCTGGTAGACGTGCGAGGGTTCGACGCGGCGCACCGCCTCTTCCTCGCTAATCAGGCCCTCCTCAACCATATCCACCGCGACCCTGATGGCAGCCTGCGCGGTGCGTTTGGCCGAGCGCGTTTGCAGCATATAGAGCCGTCCATGCTCGACGGTAAATTCCAGATCCTGCATCTCGTGATAGTGCTGCTCTAGCCGGTGCGCGATCTCCTGGAACTGCTTGTAGACGTGTGGCAGATCTTGCGCAAGCTTGTTGATCTTCGAGGGGGTGCGGATACCGGCCACGACATCTTCGCCCTGCGCGTTGAGCAGGTATTCGCCGTAGAGTTCGGGTTCGCCGGTGCTGGGGTTGCGCGTGAAAGCCACGCCGGTGCCGCTATCGCCGCCCATGTTGCCAAAGGCCATGCTCTGCACATTGACGGCGGTGCCCAGGGTGTGAGCGATCTTGTTGAAGTTGCGGTAATCAATGGCGCGTTTATTGTTCCAGGACGAGAAAACCGCCTCGATAGCCTTGTGAAGCTGCTCGTAAACGTCCGTGGGGAACGGCTCGCCAGACTGCTTCTGCGCGATGCCCTTGAACTCGCTAACCAGCTTCTTGAGGTCCGCCGCTGATAGTTCGGCGTCGGTTTTCACGCCCGCGCGCTCTCGATAGGTATCGAGCAGGTGTTCAAAGTCGCGCGGATCGGTATCCAGCACGATTTTGCTGAACATCTGGATAAAGCGGCGATAGGCGTCATAGGCGAAGCGTTCGTCGCCGGTCAGTTGAATCAGGCCCAGCACGGTCTCGTCGTTAATGCCCAGATTGAGCACCGTATCCATCATACCCGGCATCGAGAATTTCGCACCCGAACGCACCGAGACGAGCAGCGGGTTCTCTTTGTCGCCAAAGTGCTTCTCGGTCTGCTGCTCGATAATTTTCACCGCTTCTTTGACCTGCTCCCAAACGCCCTGAGGAAACTTCTTGTCGTCCTCGTAGTAGGCATTGCAGGCTTCAGTGGTAATCGTGAAGCCAGGGGGCACTGGCAGGCCCGCATTGGTCATCTCCGCGACTCCCGCGCCCTTGCCGCCCAGCAGGTCGCGCATCTTCGCGTTGCCTTCGCTAAATAAATAGACCCATTTACGTGGGGAGCGTTTGACTGCTTCATCCAATCCCGTTCGTGTAATTTGTTGTGTCACGAAAATCCTCCCAATTCATTCAATCCAACAGGTATCTCTGATGACACCTGTATATTCAAAATGTGCGTGTTATTGCACGAGAGAGGGTACAGAGGGGATCTTCCGAGGAAAAAATCCGCGCTGTCCCGCCTTTGCTACAAAATAATTCCTCTGGCCCAGCGCAGGACGCGGCGCGCGACCTGGATATATTCGCTGGCCTGTTCGGCGCTAATCAGCTCGTCGGCCTCTTCCGGGGGTGTTTCGGCGTAAAAAGCCTCAGGGTGAAAGGGCGTGAGGATGGCCATATCTGCCTGCACCTCGGCGGGTGCGCCAACCGCCTCGGCCAGGGCGCGCAGATCGTGATTATACATCGCGCGCCGCCCCTGACGCAGCAGGTTGACGGCTTGCGCGGCCTTCTCAGCGGCCTGGTTACAATAATCGGCGCAGGCAAAGTGTCGCCCCAGAGCCAGCTCCAGTCCGGCGGTGGCTGCATCCTGGGTGGCCTCCGCGTATAAACCAAAAGCGCCTTGCACATCGCTGTCCATCAAAACGTCCTCGTCTTCTTCCTCTTCATCGCCACGATATACCGTTGTATAGGTCACGCGCGGGGATGCATCGTTACCCTCAGACACGGGCGGCTCCTGCGAGCGTATGCCATGCAGCAACAGGTGCTCCAGGTCGTCTTGCGGGTCTTCATCAGCGTGAAGCGGGTCTTTATCTGTATTTTTATTCGGCATAAAACATCCTCCGCCCGGCTCCAGGACAGGCGCGCATAGGGCAGCTACCAGCAGAGCAAGCACCAGCCCCACGGTGGACGCGCACAGGGCGGGCACAAGGGCCGCCCTGCATTTTGATAAGTACATAGTCTTGCTCAAAGTCAGCTATATACCCATTGTCCTGCCCTATCTTAATCCTGAAAGCGGCTGGTGTCAAACTGCGAGAAAGAAAGGGGGAGATTTCAAGGGAGATCTAATTCTCTACAGGCGCCAGATACAGTTGAATGGCTTCGCGAATGTTAGATATAGCCTCTTCAACTGTTTCGCCTTCGCTGATACACCCTGGAAGAGTCGGTACATAGACGGTATAGCCGCCCTCGTCACTTGGCTCTAATACCACTTTTAGCCTCATCCTTTTATACCTTGCCTTTCCTTATTGGATGCATGCTTGTGTACGTATCTACGATCCTGCCTATCTTATCACTTTCTGTGGATTTGCGATAGAGGAAAAACAGCCAGATGTGTTGGGTGTTTGTATGTACCCAACACATCTGGCCTGCCAGTTGCGCGCGTTTGTCGCCAAAAATTGGCGCAAGATCAATACGTTGGTTCGAGCGGGCGGCGCGTCTCTCTTTCACGTGAGGCGGCTGTATTATGCTGGACAGCACGCAATACCAGCAAAACACCCATAATCAGAGCGAAGACGCCGATGAGCCAGAGGAGCGTGCGCACAATGCTCAGGGGGCTGATGAACATGTACAGAGCCAGAATGATGGCCAGAGCGCCGATCACCCACATGACCCAACCGCGCCTCTTCGACTGCATAAAAAAGCCGATGCCTTTGAAGACGGCCCACGCGGCAACGGCGTAGAGCGCCAGACGGCCTACAAAGCCAGGCATGACAAGGCAGAGTACGCCAACAGCAATGCTCAAAAAACCTTCGATGAGTAGTGAACCCCAGTTTGTGCTCTGACGCCCGGTCACACGCTGATAGATGCCGGTTCCGCTTCCAACGCCGGTTCGAGCAGTACCGCCTGTGCTGGTTGTGCGGGCAGTGCCGCTTTCACCGGTGGTGGTTCCCCGATAGCCACTGCCTTCCGCGCCCAACGTTGAGCGGTAGGTTTCGCCTTCACTGCCCGGAGTCGAGCGCCCCGCCCCGGCTCCTGCTCCCATGCGGGCTCCCGAACTTTGCGAGAAGCCGTTAATACACAGAATCACGCCTTCGACGATAGCGAAAATGCCAAAGGCGACGATAAAGAGACTGAAGGTAAAGTGCGGCCAAAAAATGGCCACGAGCCCGAAAATGATACAGGCAATCCCGCGCACCAGTTCCATGCCCCAGTATCGTCGAGCTACGTTCATTGTCTCCGAACCAAATGTTTGCATGTTGCATCTCCTATTGATAGTTCAACCTGGATAGCGCCTCATGCGTTCACGAAAAATCACTGTGGCCTGGCCTGCCACCAGGCGATGCACGCGGAAAGGTATTCATAAGCTTCCTCCTATCGTGCTCAATTCGTACTGATAAGTTCAAGCACACACTCCCTCTGTTCTCTATTATCGGCTATCGAAGCAATCTGGACAGTGTTCACCAACACTAGACTTTTGGGAAAGAATCTGGCATAATCTCTTTGAACAAAGAATGTACAGGCCCTGAAGGGGAAAAGTACTCAGGTACACGGCCCTAGAGAGAGAAAGTCACCGGCTGGAAGCTTTCTCGCCGTCCGACCTGGCGAAGTTCGCCCCTGAGCTGGCTATTGAGTGGTTGCCCATCTCGCAACCAGGTAGATGGCCCCGGTTCGTCCCCGTTAGCGGATAGGAGAAGTATCTCAGGTCGCCCTCACCTGGCGAGTGGGGCCTGAGCAGTCATCACGCGCCCTCTGGCGTGCTGGCCGAGCCATAAAGAAGGGTGGTACCACGGAGTTTGCTGACAACTTCGTCCCTCGCGACGAACGTGTGTCAGCTTTTTTGATTCTTCAAAAGGTGGGTATTGCATGATCGACACAGACAAGCAAAATGTGCTGCAACAGTTGGAACAGTTGCGGCAGGAGGCTACAGCGGCCCTGGCACAGGCCAGTACAACCGAGGGGACACGCGCCTGGCACAGCGAGTATCTCGGCGCGAAAGGGCGCCTGACCGTCATTCTGCGCAACTTGCGCGACCTCAGCGCCGAAGAACGGCCCAAAGTGGGCAAGCTGGGCAACGAGATCAAGGTGGCTCTCACGAAGGCTTTGGAAGAGCGTCAGGCCGCGCTGGAGATGGCGGAACTGGAGGCGGCGCGCAGTAAAGAGCACATTGATGTGACCCTGCCTGGTCGCCCGCTCGCGCCCGGCAAGATCCACCCCACAACACGGGTGTTGCGCGAGATCTACGCGATTTTCGGCTCGATGGGCTTCCAGATCTACGACGGACCCGAAGTTGAGACCGACGAGTACAACTTTCAGTTCCTCAATATGCCGCCGGGCCATCCCGCTCGCGATATGTGGGACACCTTCTACACAACCAACCCGGAGGTGCTGCTGCGCACGCACACCAGTCCCGGCCAGGTCCGCGCCATGCGTGAGTACGCGCCCGAGACGATTCGCGTGATCCTGCCCGGTAAGTGCTATCGCTACGAACCGGTCAGCGCGCGCTCTGAGTCGATGTTCTACCAGGTTGAAGGGCTGGCTGTGGGCAAAAATATTACCTTCAGCGACCTCAAGGGCGTGATTACGAATTTCGCCAACCAGCTCTACGGCGAAGGACACGCGATGCGCTTCCGCAAGAGCTACTTCCCTTTCACCGAGCCGAGCGTAGAGGTGGATATCGCCTGCGTGCTCTGCAACGGCAAGGGCTGCGGGATCTGCAAATACACCGGCTGGCTGGAAATTCTGGGCGCGGGCATGGTACACCCGGTGGTGCTCCAATATGGCGGCTACGATCCCGCCGAGTATAGCGGCTTCGCCTTCGGCATGGGGCCTGAACGAATTGCCCTGTTGAAGTACGGCATCGACGATATCCGCTACTTCTACTCGAATGACGCGCGCTTTTTGGAGAGAATAGGATAGATAGAGGGAATACATTATGCGAGTACCACTTTCCTGGTTAAAAGACTATGTGGAGATCAAGCTATCAATCGAGCAGTTAGCCGACCGGCTGACAATGGCTGGCATGGAGGTTGAGGAGATTACGCGCACCGGCGATTGGTGGGACCCTGCGACCCTGCTGGTCGGCCAGGTGGTCGCGGTGAAGCCCCATCCCGACGCGGATCGGCTGACGTTGGTCGAGGTGAACTATGGCGCGGGCGTGGAACAGGTCGTGACGGGCGCACCCAATCTCTTCCAGTATAAAGACGCGGCGCAGCTTCCCACGCTCAAAGTGGCGTTTGCCCGCAACGGCGCCGTACTGATCGACGCGTACAGCGAGGCGAATCCACGTCCCAAGAAGAAGCTCAAGGCCTCGAAGATCCGGGGCATTCCCTCCAACGGCATGGTCTGTTCCGAGCGCGAACTGGGGCTGAGCGAGGAGCACGAGGGCATCCTGCTTTTGCCGGAGGACGCGCCTGTGGGCATGCCTCTGCGCGATTACCTGGGCAACGAGGTGCTCGATCTGTTCCTGACGCCCGATATGGCGCGCTGCCTGAACATGATCGGCGTGGCGCGCGAGGTTTCAGCGTTGACCAATGTAGCGTTACACCTGCCCCCGGACGAGACCGCGAGTACCGGGAGAAACGAGGCGGCGAGTTACGTGAGGGTAGAGATCGCCAATCCCGAACTGTGCAATCGTTACATTGGTCTGATTATAAAAGACGTAGTTATCGGCCCTTCCCCAAATTGGATGCAAGAACGTCTGTTACAGGCTGGCATGCGCCCGATTAACAATATCGTGGATATCACCAATTATGTGATGCTCGAATGGGGCCAGCCGCTACACGCCTTCGACTACGATCTGCTCAAGCAACGCGCCGTCGCCTCTGGCCAGCCATTGCCGGCGATTACCGTGCGCGCAGGTCGGCCTGGTGAGAAGATGACGACCCTCGACGGCATCGAACGCGAACTGGACGAGTCGATGCTGATGATTACTGATACGCTGGGTAGTATCGCGGTGGCCGGTGTGATGGGAGGTAGCGAGACCGAGGTCGGCGCACACACGCGCGCGATTCTATTAGAAGCAGCGACCTTCGAGCATATCAACAATCGGCGCGCGGCCCAGAAGCTCAAGTTGCATAGCGAGGCCAGCCAGCGCTTTTCACGCGGTATCCCCGCGACGCTCAATCTGATCGCGGGCAAACGCGCCGCCGCCCTGATGCGCGACTATGCCGGTGGAACGATTGTGCCGGGCGTGGTCGATGCCTATCCCGTGCCTCAGATCGAGCGCGTGGTCTACACCACCGCCAGCGATGTACGCCGCCTGCTGGGTATGGAGGTGAGTCTGGAGACGATGGCGGAGAGCCTGCGCCGCCTGGATATCAGCAGCGAGATTGTGGATGCTCTGCCCGCTGAACACGCCGAACTGGGTCAAGCCGCCTTCGGTCTGAACGTTGAGCCGGGCGAACGGCTGTTGCGCTGTGTCGCGCCCTGGCATCGCCTGGACATCCAGGTCCCGGCGGACCTGTGCGAAGAGGTGGCACGCATCATCGGCTACGAGGATATCGCGACGACCCTGATGAGCGATGTGCTACCGCCCGCGCACATCAACGATACCCTGCGCACGGAAGAGATCCTACGCGACGTGCTGACAAGCCTGGGCCTGATGGAGACGATCAACTATACGCTGACCACGCCTGAGAACCATGATAAACTCAATCGCGCAAAACCCGGCACGGCTGAACGCGAGCAGCAGTTCATTACGCTCTTCAACCCGCTGAGCGTCAACCGGCGGGCGATGCGGCGCTCAATGCTGGTCAGCGCGCTAGAAAACGCGGCCTACAACCATCGCTACTCGCAGCGCCTGGCCACCTTCGAGATTGGCCGCGTCTACCTGCCCGAAAAAGGCGATGGCAAACTCCCGCTGGAAGAGCACCGCCTGAGCATCCTGCTAACCGGCCCGCGCCGTCCCAGCAGCATCCACGCGGACCCAGCCGGAACGGAGCCGTTCGACTTCTTCGACGTCAAAGGCGTGCTGGAGGCCCTCTTCGCCCGTCTGGGCATGAACAATAACGGGATCGAGTACGTGGCCGTGTCAAATCAGCCAGCCTTTGCCGCCACCTGCGCGGAGATCCGCGTACACGGCGCGGTTCAGGGCATCATGGGCGAGATCCATCCGCTGGTGTTGCAGGAATTTGACATTTCCGCCGAGGCTCGCGTCTACGTGGCTGACCTGGCGATTGCGCCCCTGGTCAAGCCCGGTTGGCGCTTGCAGCCCATGAAGCCGATCAGCGTCTACCAGCCCGTGGTCGAGGATCTGGCCTTCGTGGTCGGCGAGGAAGTCACGTCTGGCGCACTCTCGACGGCGATCCGCAAGGCTGGTGGCGCGCAACTCACCAACGTCGAGCTATTCGACGTCTATCGCGGCCAGTCCATCCCGCAGGGCCACAAATCGCTAGCCTACCAGCTCACCTATGAGAGTCCAGAGGGCAACCTGAGCGAGTCCCGCGTGCAGGAGTTACGCACGCGCATCATTCGCCGCGTCAGCGAGACCGTGGGCGCGAACTTGCGGGAATAGCTCAGCCACAAGTGAGGGAACCTTTTCGCAATGCCAGGCGTTCTTGCCATAGTGGGAATATACTGAGAACATTCCCACTATGGCAAGCTACAGGCGCTTGCGAAAAAACGCACAAGGAGTAGAGAATCATGCGGCACACTCGCAGCTCATGACAATGCTTGCGGTCAGTAGTTTACGCTAGAAGGTCTTTTCTGTTTCGCCTTCAACCTTTCAGTAGCATGAGCGTACCCCACAGCAGCTTGAGGGCGAAGAATCCGAGGGCCAGGCCACAGACGAGATTGACGGCACGGAAGAACAGCGGCGTAACGAAACGCCGTCCCCAGGCAATCAGGCTCGACATCAGGACCGACCACAGCAATGCGCTGGCCAGAAAGCCGGCAAAGAACACTATGACCTCTTTAGGATCAAGAGAAACCTGTCCCGTTGCCAGCAGTGTGGGAAGGACGCTGAGCCAGAACACGACCGGGAAGGGATTGGCCAGTGTGAGTGCCGCGCCCAGCGCAAAATCTCCACGCCCATGCGCAACTTTTGCCGGGCTTGCACTTCCTCTGTAGGCATCTCTGAGTGCCTGCCACATGAGCAGCAGCAAGAGCAGCACACCCGTAACGCCTAAAAGCACGCGGGCGAGCATATTTTGCACGAGGAAGGCCGCACCAACAAAGGCGATGGCAGCCCACAAGATCAGCCCGATTAACGCGCCAAGTTGGAGCAACAAAGCCCAGCGAAAGCCATGCTGCCCCAGGCCTCGTAAAAGTTGAGCAGTGATAGCGCCAGGAGTGGCGAAGAGGGCCAGGCCAAGTCCAAAGGCAGAAAAAAAGAGCAGCACGACAATACCTCCATACTTTCGGGTTATGCATTTCCAGCGGTTAGCTTTCTCTCCACACAGGCATAAAGCGTTTGCGTAGAGAGAAACTGACTGAGTGGTAATTATTGGTATTCAGCTTGCAAAGGCGCTGCCACTTCCTCTGCCAGACGACGGAGAATATTCTGAGAAGCGGGCACAGGCACATGATAGATAATGTGTGTTGCACCGACCTCTATATACGAGCGTGCCTCCAGATGTGCCGCCTTCAAATCAGAGGGGTCAACAGCGATATGTCTGGAGTATTCAATGCCCATTGGATCGCGCCCAATGGCCCTACAATAGTTCTCCAGGAGTGCGCTCTTCTGAGCGTAGATCTCGGGCGAATCGACGCTACAATCCCAGATATCGGCATAGCGAGCAATCACTTTCAAGGTCTGCTCACCATCACCACCGATGACAAACGGCGGAGAAGGTTTCTGAAGAGGCTTGGGATCGCAAGGTGCCTCACTCAACTGGTAGTAGCGACCCTCAAAGGTCACCAGCGGCTCTGTCCACAGGCGCCGGGTCAGCTCGCAGGCCTCTGCTAAACGGCGAATACGTTCACCTGGCGCGGGGAGTGGGATGCCATAGGCGCGATGCTGCTGCTCTGACCAACCTGTCCCGATGCCGAAATTCAGCCGACCGTGGGAAATCACATCGATAGTCGCGGCCATCTTCGCCAGCACTGCGGGATGACGATAGGTATTATCCGTGACCATGACTCCTACGCGCAAACGTCGCGTCTGGGCCGCCAGCGCCGCCAGTAAGGTCCACGACTCCAGATACGGGCCTGGAGGGATGCTGCCCAGGCCCATGAAGTGATCGTTGAGCCACGCATACTCGAAAATGGGGAAGCTCTCTGCCTCCTGCCAAACGTCGAGCAACGCGTCGTGGGTTGCATAGCGTTGTGCCGTTTTGATACCGAAGCTGAGTGGTCTTTGCCTGTTCATATTGGTCTTTATCCTCCCGCCCGTAGTGGGCTGATCTGTTATTTTCATGCTCCTAGCATATACTCTGCGTGTGCTAAAATAAAGGAAAAAGGAAGCTATTTTGCTTATTTGCCCTGAGATAAGAAGGGAGAATCCCATAATGACCTTAGAAATTGAGAAGCTGCTTGATGAAACTGGCTGGCGTTTGCTCCAGGAATTGCAGCAGAATGCGCGCCTCTCCTACAAAGAACTGGGCCAGCGCGTGGGACTCTCCCTCCCATCGGTCGCCGAGCGCGTGCGCAAGATGGAGGAAGCGGGCATTATTACCGGCTACCATGCTGAGGTCAATCTGGTCCGGCTTGGTTTGCCGATCCTCTCCATTATTCGCCTGGGGAGCTTTGTGGGAGAGAGTTGCGAACGCGTCGCTACCCAGGCCAGCGAGATTCCTGAGGTTCTGGAATGTTATAAAGTGACGGGAACGGACTGTGCCATCGTCAAAGTGGTTACCGCCTCGATGCCTCACCTGGAGCAAGTCATCGAGCAACTTTCCCGCTTTAGCATTGCCTCTACCTCCCTCGTATTCTCCAGACCCATGAAGAATCGTGCCATCACACACGAGCTGCTGGAACGGGCAAAAGCCACGCAAGAGGATGCGCTGTAGTTGATTCTGCCCCCCTTGCATGTAGCGCCGGTCCTCGTGTCCGGCGCTCCTGCTGCGCTCCCGGTGCATGTTCTTGTGCTTAAAGAGTCTCCCCAATATGTGTATGATCCTTGCACACCCACAGGATGGTGCGCTCTGGAGTCACGACGCGCTGGAGGCCGTGCCAGTGTTGGGCCGGGTCAGCGGTCTGCAGGAAGTGAGCCAGGGCGCGCAGAGCAGCCCCTTCCAGGCGTTGCATGGGTGTACTCTGAGCGTCGCCCTCGATAGCACTGACGGATTCGACGCTCTCGATGGGCGGCAGATCGCTGAGGATCTCGTTCAATAAATCGATCTGGTTGGCGAAACGGTCTACATCCATCTGGTCGAAGACTGCTCCGACAGCCTTGCCAAGCGGCACACCCGTTTTGAGCACGGCCACGATGCGCCGTAGCCAGGGACTCATGGTCTTCCACCACTTTTTCTTTTCACATAGGAGATAGCCTGGCTCGCCTTTCAGTGTATGGGGACCAGAGGGATACTCGCAGAGCAGGTGCAGACGATAGGAGCGGCTCAGGTAGTCCTGAGGTTTGTAGAGCTTGCCCGGCTCAGGTTCCAGCACGAATAGGCCCGGACAGGGGGATTTCTCCTTCTGTATCTTGAATGTGCTCAGACCCATCAGTTCTTTGCTCATGAGCATCTGTCCCCGTGCCAGGTCGCGCCAGAGGAACTCCTGGCCCTGCTCGATCCTGGCCAATGTGCGCTGGAACTCGACCTGCGAGAGGCTGCTGCGGTTCAGCGCTTCCTGGCTCTGTTGCACGGTCGCGGTGATCTGCGCGGCGCTGCCAGCATGCAGACCGTAGAACAGGGGGAGCAGCGCAATAGGGCTGCCTTGCTGACAGACAACCTCGCTTTCCCCCTTGCGAAAACGCTGCTCCAGCAGATCGTAATCATGGGAATGCGGATGATGCGCATAAAGCTGGCAGGTACAGGGGATTTCCCGTTTCACCTGTAAATTCTGGAAACGTTCTAATAGCGCGTCGAGCGTTTCTTTAAGGATCAGAAAAAAGGTGTAGGGGAAAGCGCCCCAGACAATCAATTGGAGTTCGGGGCGAGGCAGGTTCAGTTCGAGATGCGCCTGCTGCCCCTGGTACGTCAGGTGCGCGCCAGTACGCCAGTGAAGTTGCTGGCTGTAACGGTGCGTGCGTACCAGCAACCAGCTCATCAGGCCCTCTGGCACAAAGTCCAGCGTGTAACGGATCTCTGCCCGTGCCAGGTCGGTGCTTGCGGAATCTGGGGGATGGGGTAGAAAGAGAGATGGTTGTGTGGGGAGCAGCAACGGCACCAGGCAGTGCGTGGCTCGCGCACCGGGGCGTTCCGGGTCAAGCTGGTAGCACAGATCGAAGCGTTCCATCAGGCGCAGAAAGGCGGGATAGAGCGCGGGATTGTAGGACTGTCCATCCTCGTCAGTCGTCCAGATGCGCGAGAGATCGCTATGCTTCAGCAATCCACTTGCCTGGCGCGTCTGCCTATCGTCCAGGATCGCGCTAATGGCTCGACTGATCCACTGCGGCTTGAGCACCACCAGATTGCTCAGCAGCGGATCATCGGCGAAAAAGAGAATTTTGCCCAGATCGTGCAGACCAGGCGCGAAAGATCCCAGCGCCTCTGCCTCTGCGATGCCATGCTGCTTACACACCTGGAGAAAGATGGCGCGCTCAAGATACTGTTCCCGGCGTGTGGATAGCTCGCGTTCGGCAGCAAGCCAGTTCTGTGACCATTTTTGCCCGACCAGTGTGGCGTTGGCGGTGAGATCCAGAAGCTGCTGCTTAAGCGCATCCAGCCCGTGACTATTTTTATTGCTCACGATGCACTGCCCCACCAGTTGCGGGTACTTCTTGCGGTAGTATGGCAAATTGATCTCTGGCGGCCATTCATCGGCGTGGGTTGCGATCAGGAGAATAGGAGCTTTGGGAGCGAGCGCGTTGATCGTATCCAGCCAGAAGTGCAGATGACAGACCTCCGGCCCCTGGCGCGCATTCCAGACCAACAAATAGATCGAGCGGCGCGTCAGAAAGAGCTGGTGGGTGGCCTGATAAATCTGCTGGCCACCAAAGTCCCAGGTGGAGAGGGTCAGTTCGCGCCCCTGGCGTTGTGGATGGGTCAGGCGCAGCGTATCCACCTGGATACCATGCGTCACCGGCAGTTCAGGATCAAACGATTGCTGTTTCAGTGCGCGCAACAGCGACGATTTACCCATACCAGCCTCGCCCACAAGAATGAGCCTGACATCGTGGCGCACAGGTGCAAACGGCTGTCTATCGGGTGCGGCTGCGAGGATGCCGGTCAACCAATCAGGTGCGAGCGGCTGCTGGTCAGCCGCGTCTACAAAAATGGGTCCAGTAGCGGGGCGCATAGGTGCAAGTGGATAGGTGTCGGGCGTATCTGCGAGGATGCCGGTCAACCAATCAGGCAGTTTGCCCAAAGGAGACTGAGCAGAGGGAGGAAGAGCGTCTGGAGCGGGCAGATTCCCCCCAGGAGCGCCGGAGCCTGATTCAACCTGAGCGGGGAGCACGATCCCTTGATTGGGTAGTTCAGGTAACATTTGTATAGCGGTAGCGGCTGGGAATATCGCATCCCGTGCTTTCAGATAAGGCTCGATACCCTCTGGGCCGCCCCGTAACCCTACCTCAAATGGAATCACTGAGCGAGGGTTGCCCTGCTGCAAAGAAAACTCTACAATCTTTTTCCAGGTGGCCTCATAGCGCGCTTGTTGGCCCGCTTGAGCGTACAGGTCGGCCAGGCGCATGTACGTCTGATACACCTCGGCCGGCTGCTTGAGCAGCACATACAACTCGGCCTTTTTTTGGGTGGCGATAAGATTATCTGGATCGCTCTTGAGCGCCTGCTCGTATTCATACAAGGCTGCTTGCCACTGCTCCATTTGCATCAGGCAAAAACCCAGGCTGGTATGCGCCTTCACATCATCTGGAAAACGCTCTAACGCCTGCCGGTATGCCGCTGCCGCGTCTGACCATCGGCTCTCCCAGCGGTGGAGATCAGCTCTGTCCATAGCCTTCTTGAAAATCTCTCTATCGGCCTGTCGAATCTGGGAGATAAAGGTATCCTGTGTGGCAGCCTGCGCGCGCGCTTCACTCTTGCTGGGCGGCATGAGCGCCTCGCGCTTGTTCTGATGGAAGTCAAGGGGTGCGAGATTGAGTCTGGGTTGCTCAGGAGCAGGAAGGGGTGCGGCATCCTTAATTAAGGACGGGGGCAAGGTAAAGGCTGAGAGATCGAGTTCGGGTACCTCAACAGGGGACACCGCCTGGGCTGGCGCTGGAGGGGTTGAGGGTGTCTCGGTTAGCGCTGGTTCTCCCGTGTGCTGGCCTGTAGGAACATCCACCGGTCGCTTGCGTGCCGACCTGACCGTCCCACGACGCCGTAGCGGTAGCACGGCTGCGCTGAATGCTTGAGCAAATTTGCCTGCTGTGGCATAGCGATCCGCTGGCTTTTTGGAGAGTGCGCGTAGCAACACCTCTTCGGCGGCTTTTGGCAGGTTCGGGTGCGCTCGCTGTAGCGTGGGCAATGATCTCGATCCATTCCATACCTGAGAGAGGAAACGCCTGTCGGCGCGCAGCCACAAGGGAGGCTTGCCAGTCAACAATTCGAAGAGCATTACACCGAGTGCATACTGGTCAGCGCGCCCATCATACTCCCGGCTCATACTCTGCTCAGGAGATAGATAATCGTACTCATTGAGAGCAGGCAGGGTCTTTCTAATGACAGGCAAGCTAGCCAATTGAGCCATGCCAAAGTCGGTCAGGATGAGGTTGCCATCGTCTTTGAGGAATATATTTGTTGGTTTCAGGCCGCCATGAACGACGCCCTTTTCGCGCGCATAATCCAGCGCAGCTGCTATCTGCTCAAGATAGCGGAGTACAACAGAGAAACTCAGTGGCATCCTCTTTGTATGCTTTCCAGTAGTCCAGAAACCTCTGCTGAGATATGGCATGACGATGTATGCTATATCACCGTAATCTATATCTACCTTTATATCATATCCATAGTAATGTATTATATTATCATGCTTTAAAACTATCAAATCGCTACCCACGCGACGAAATTGGTCAAGAAAAGTCTCGCGTTGCCGGGGCCTCAGGGACAGAGCGGATAACAGCACTTTTATCGCGATCTCTTGTCGCGAGCTTGTCTGCTGTGCGCGGTACACCGCGCCGATGCTGCCCTGCCCAATCAATTCCTGAACTATAAAACTACCAAATTTCTTCCCAATCAATTCGTTCGCGTCCATGTTACATCCTCGTTCCCAATATTCACCTTTTATACGCAATACTTCAAAATGCGAATATCGCAGTTATACGTGACCTTCACGGGCAGAAAGGCTGCTTGCCTGAGGCGTTTCATGCTGCTCAGGTTCTTAGCGGCAGTATAGCATATCTTTAGAGAGAAATATAGCACATGCACGCTCGAAAGCAAGGGAATATCTCTCAAAAATCGCTTCATTTCTCCCCACAAAAACGCAATGTTCCAGATAATAGTGCAAGCCTGGAGAGAGCTTGCGGCTCACATCTGTTACATTGTAGGATGGGATAGATCAGTAGAGAAGGCGTCATCGAGAGCATTTCTCTGTTCTTTTGGACAAGGGAAGAAAGGAGCCATTGCATGAACCTGATTAGCCCGATTATTAGACGTTGGATAGAAGATGCCAGGGAAGATCCTGAGGCGTTTTGGGAAAAGGCGGCGGAGCAGTTGCCCTGGTTGCGGCGCTGGGAACGCGTCTTTGAGTGGACACTGCCAACGTTCCGCTGGTTTAGCGGTGGGCAAACCAACCTGGCGTATAACGCGCTTGATAGGCATGTGCAGGATGGTCGGGGCGAGCGAACCGCGCTGATCTATCTCAATGAGCGCGGTGAGCGGCGGCGCTTCACGTATGCGCAATTGTTGCAGGAAGTTGAGCGGACGGCGGCGGCTCTGCGTGGACTAGGCATTACGAAGGGCGAGCGCGTCACGATCTATATGCCCACGTGTGCCGAGGCGATTGTGCTCATGCTGGCGGCGGTGCGCATCGGAGCGATTCACGTGGTCGTGTTTGCTGGTTTTGGCGCGCAGGCTCTAGGGGATCGCGTGCGGGCCAGCGGTTCGCGCCTGGTCTTCACCAGCGATGTGACGTATCGCAAAGGCAAGGATGTGCCGCTCAAAGGGATCGTAGATGCGGCCCTGGCGACGGGTTGCGAAAGTGTTGAGCACGTGGTCGTGTTGCGACGTGGTAGCGAAGAGGTGGCGATGCAGCCACAGCGCGACCTCGACTGGCAGGAGTTTCTGGCGAAAGCTGAGGGTCAGACGGGCGAGTACGTAGCGATGGAGGCGAACGAGCCAGCATTTATCCTGGCCACTTCGGGGACCACGGCGACACCAAAGCTCGCCATTCACACGCATGGCGGCTACCAGGTGCATATTTACAGTATGGCGCGCTGGCTGTTTGGCCTGACACGGGACGATGTGTGGTGGTCCACCTCGGACATTGGCTGGATTGTCGGGCACAGCTATATCGTCTACGCGCCCTTGCTGGTAGGTGCCACGACGCTGGCCTTTGAGGGGGCGCTGGACTATCCCGGTCCCGAACTGTTCTGGCAAATCATCGCAGAACTGAGCGTCACCGGCGTTTTCACCTCACCCACCGCGGTCCGATTGTTGATGAAATATGGGGATGGACCGGCGCGTCAATTCGACCATGCCTCGCTGCAACGGGTCTTTTGTGCAGGCGAGGTCTTGAATGCGCCCGCCTGGGAATGGTTGCAGGAGACCGTGCTGCGGGGCCGTATCCCCGTGCTGGACCATATGTGGCAGACCGAGACGGGCGGCCCGGTCTTTGGCAACCCTTATGGACTTGGCTTACTACCCATCAAACCTGGTTCCGCGACCATTCCACTGCCTGGTATCGAGGCCGAGGTTGTCTCGCCCACGGATGGCGCGCCGGTTGGCGTCAACGAAAAAGGCATCATGGTCATCAAACGGCCTTTCCCTGGCCTGATCCCCGCGCTGTGGGGTGAACCGGAACGCTATGGCCGCGATTACTGGCAGATCATTCCAGGCGTCTATTATACCGGCGACTCCGCCTCGCTAGACGAGGACGGCTATGTCTGGTTCGCGGGTCGCGCCGACGAGATTATCAAGATCGCCGGCCATCGCATTGGTACCATCGAGGTCGAAACCGCCTTTCTGAAGCACCCCGCCGTCGCGGAAGCTGGCGTCACGGGTCGGCCCGATGAGTTGCGTGGTGAGGTCATCAGCGCCTTCGTCGTGCTGAAACAGGGCTATCAAGCCTCCGACGAGTTGCGCGCGGAATTGCTGGCCGTGGTGCGCAACGAACTGGGGCCGGTGGCGGTTATTGGCGAGGTTTATTTCGTCAGCATGGTTCCCAAAACGCGCAGCGGCAAAATCATGCGCCGCGTCCTGCGTGCTATCACGCTTGGCCGCGAACCAGGCGACGTCTCCACTATCGAAGACGAGGGTTCGGTGGAAGAGGCGCGCCAGGCCTGGAAGCAATTGAAAGCTGGCATGCTTCAATAGACATGCCCTTGTGCTTATAGAGAGGATTCGCGTTGCTCGCCACCCCATCCCCTTGCGTGTAGCGCCGGACCTCGCGTCCGGCGTCCTTTACGCTCTGCGCCACTCTATGCGCCACCGTCATTGCGTCCGGCGTCCTTTGTTGGGGCACATCTCAAGAGCCGCCTGTTTGGAAACCATCTTAAGAATCTATGTCGTGGCACAGTCCAGATCAAATGCGGTAATCTATATATTGAAGCAAAACGTAGTAGACTTCAGGAAAGAAAAAATGGAGCCGCGCTAATGACCTGCGAAGAATTCAGAGAACTAGCTGGGGCATTTGCCCTGGGTGCCGTTACGCCACAGGAAACCCTGGAGGCGCGCGAGCACCTGCAAAGCTGCGCAGACTGCACACGCTACTGGCAGGAGTTGCGGGCCACTGTCGATTTCCTGTCTATGGCGGCGGAAGAGGTCAGTCCGCGGGCTGAGGTCAAAAAGCACATCCTCGCGCAGGTGCGCAACGAGCCGCGGCAAAGTATAGTGACGCCTCGACCTGTGGGCATGGAAAGCCTGCCAACACCGCGCAAACGCAAGTACGACGCGGGCCGCATCTGGCTGGCCGCGGCTGCCCTGTTCTTGCTCTGTCTATGTGTGGGGCTGAGTGTGTGGAATGTTGGGCTGCAAGGGCAGGTGACGAGCCGGGGGCAGCAGCTTACAGTTGCGGCCCAGCAGAACAGCGTTTTGCAACAGCAAGCAAGGGAGGTTCCGTTGACGTTTTCCATCCAGGGACTGAAGGATATGGCCGGAGCATCGGGAAAACTGCTGTACATCCCGCGTGAGAATCTCACCGTCGTGATTATTCAGGGCTTGCCGAAACCTCAAGGCAGCGCGGTCTATCAGGGCTGGCTGATCCAGAACAAGAAGCCGACGAGCATGGGCCTGCTCTTCCTGCAAAATGGCACAGCCAGCCTGACCTATCATGGCAGTATCGCCAACTTTGACGTGGCAGCGATCAGCCTGGAACCGGGGCCAGCGGCCAGCTTGAACGCGCCGGTTGGGCCAGTAATCGCAACGGGCCAGTTAATGCCTGCGAAGCCGTAAAACCGCAAATGGTGATTTTCACGATTGCCGGTGTTTGCGGCGCGCTCCCAGCACGAAGAGGCCCAGGCCGCACAGGGATAGCAAGCCAGTCGTGGCCAGCAGCAACCAGAAGAGCGGTTGCAAGCGCGAGAGCGTATCTCTACTGGTGGGCGTGGCCACGCTATTGCTCAAGCAGTTCTCCGTCAGGTTGGTTGATGAGAGTCCTTCGTAGAGGATCTTTGAGAGCAACGGATCAAGAATGCTGTGGATAAGCGGCGTCTGGGGTAGAATTAAACCGCTGGGCGGGTCGGTTGGCGTGGACGCCGGCGTGCTGGCACGAACGGGCGCCGGGGCTTGCGTGGTATATGTCGCGCCTGGCGTAACAGTCGGCATCGGCGTTGGGGTGACTGCGCAGGGATTTTGCAGGATGATCGGGATCGAGGCATCCATCGGCGAGGGCGCGGCAACCGGCCCGTGAGATGTGTTCGGCACACTGGAGGCTGTGGCAACCATCCCAGGCCAGCGAACACCGCTGATGGTGACCAGGGCGAGCAGGGCGCCGATCACCACGCAGACGAACAGAAAAACGCTGAGCGCGCGTAACAAGGGGGCGCGAACCCCTTTCATCAATAAAACCATCAGTGTATCTAACATTTCCCAATAACCCTTTCCACTTTTAGCTCTCTTCTCGCGGAAAACGCGCGCGACTCAACAGACGATTATGTGCAGAGGGGCGCGTTTTTCTTGCACGCAGTTGGCCAGAGCCAGGGCGCAAAGGGTGCGTGTTGAGCGCGGCAATGTTACGCAGGCGCAAGGGCATAGTCTGCTCATCCTCATCCTGCTCGGCCTGGACATCCACAACAATGGCCGCCAGCTTGCCGGTCACATCGTCCTCTTGCTCCTGAAGAGAGCAATCGCACGTGTCCAGCGGCACCTGTTCCGCTTGCGCAGGTGCTGAGAGGATTGAGAATTTGCCCGTTACTTCTCCTTCTTCTGCATCAACTGAAGTAGATAGATTCTCATTCCCGTCATAAGGTGGCATATCCTCATCTTCATCACGAGGCGTGGGCTTGAGAGCCTCTACCGTTGCATCATAATATGGCTCATGAGGAGCGATCACGCCCATTTCTACAGTTTTTTGTTCAATGAATGGCGAAAACTCACGTGTAACTATGTTCTCGACCCCTTGTTCAGCCAGAGGAGGAAATTCATTCGTTACCTGGTTCTCGATGCCTTGTTCAGCCAGGGGAGG
>CAXUEY010000026.1:35238-48868 GCA_964250225.1 uncultured Ktedonobacteraceae bacterium
AGCCAGGGGAGGGAACTCGCCTGTGATCTGGTTCTCAATCTCCTGTGTGTGCTGCAGCGGAAATTTCAGCAAGCTGGCTGCCGCAAGGTTGTCGAGGATGTGCAGGCCGAGATCAACGGTTGTGACTTCAGCAAGGCTACCGGAAGCCTGCGGGCCGAGCGCGATAGTTACGGCTTCAACGATGCTCTGAGCGGCTTGCAGGTCGAAGGCGATGGTGGTGGCCTCGACGATGCTCTCAGTGGACTGCGGGCAGAACGTGATCGTGGTAGCCTCGACAATACTCTGGTCTGTATCTGGCGCGAACTCGACTGTTGTGGTTTCAATGATGCGCGAGTCGATACGCGGGGCCAGTTCGATAGTGGTGGCCTCAGCAATCTGCGGTCCGGCAGGCTGAGCAAGGGCTGCTGAGGACGCGTCAGCAGGTGCCAAAGCTACCTCTTCCTGAGCAGAGGGAAGTTTGAGCGCGGCGCGTTTGACCGTCACCGGCGGCGGTGAGGCTGGTTTAATACCTGGCAACACAAACATTGGGGCCACCTGGGGCGAACGGCGCGCAACAGACGCGAGTTGCTCAATGCGACTGGTCCATGCCTGAGGGTGCTCGATCTCCATAATAATACGGCGCAACTGGCCCTCGATATGCAGGGCAATGGCGTTATGTAGTAGTGAAACGCGCCAGAGATGCGTATAGGCCAGGATCAACTGACAGCGTTTGCCCAGGTAAAAGATGCGCCGATTGGTCAGGATCAGCAGGCCATGATCCAGCGGCGGATAAGAAGCGCTTGCTGAGCCAGTGGAGCGGTCACTGCAGAGCGCGGCCTCGATGCTGTAGTGGGCATATTCGCCCGGTTGCAGGTGTACAGGCACGTGGATAATCGGCAACACATTGGATTTGAGCGCGGACACGGGAGCAACGCGCGTGGTGAGTGTCTTTCCCTCAGGGATCTGCTGCTCCAGCTTGTTCTCAGCCATACACGCCGGTTTTTTCTGCACCCGCGGAATAAACGGCGCTCTCACGCTTTGCGCGCCCGGCCCTGACCCTTTAGATACTGGCTCAGATGGTAGAGAAGACTGCTGCTGTGCTGCTTGAGCATGAGGCACTTCTTGCAGCTCGTGAGAGGACAACGGCGCTTTGGCGATTTGCTCACCCGACTCTGACGCTGGCTCCTGCGGAGCAAGAGGGTGTACGAGTTGTACCGGACGTAGCGGCGGATCAAAACGCGGAATACGCGGAGAGCGTTTTTTGGGCAACGGCGAGTGCGAGGAGCTGGCCGGAGCTGGCCGCTCGACTGGAGACGCGGGATTAGCATCCTTTGGTAAAGCCGCATCCTCTGGTGCAGAGTCAGTTGAGGGAGTCTGTGCGGGCGCGGGTACAGGGTCCGCTGACATTGTCGAGGTGGGCTGATCAGGCAAAGAGCACAGATCTGCGATGGTGAACACAGCAGGCTGAGCGGGGGCAGTTACACCGGCCAGAGACGCTGTTTGGTCAGGTGTGAGTGAAACAGCCAGCGTAGCAGGCTGCTCAGGCGTGAGAGAACTATCCGGCGTAGCAGGCTGCTCAGGCACAAGCGCATCAATGAGCATGGTAGGCTGGTCGGGCGTGGACGACGAATTGTCAGGGGTGCCAGTCTGTTGTACCAGGCTGGGCGTCTCTTCGAGCGTTGCAGAGCTGGTCAGGACGGGCGGGGGTAGCGCGCTACTCGGAATGTGCAAGGTGGATTGTGCGGCGACGTCCAGGAAGTCATCGAAGGCGTCTAGCGAAGCAGAGAGTGAGCCGGACGGGGGAGCAGCAAGTGTGTCATCATGCTCAGGTATGGGCGCAGCTGCTGGCTCAGCGGATGCTGCGAGCTCGTTCGGGCGTGAGGCGTCGAGAAGCGCGGGCATTTTCTGGGTGCGCTCCCAGGCTTTGGCTTGAACGCGGGCCAGGTCGCGGGCCTGGGTTGAGCGTGCACGGAGGCGGTGCGCGATGGTATCGGGTCCGGCCTGTTCAGCGTAAGGTTGTAGATGCGAGACCATCTGGCGAGCCGCTTCGGGGTCAGCGATGCCGCGCAAAGTCAGCCGGCGCAGGCCGAAGCAGAGTTCCAGTCGGGCGGATGCAACCCCAAACAGCTTTTGATAGGTGGGATGGATATAGGTGAGATCATCAAGATTATAGGATTTTCCGGCAATTTCGATAGAATCGCGATAGAGGCGACACGTTTTCCCCCAACTAAACGTACAATTGAATAGAGCTTGTTTGTTACTCATCAAAGCGCTTCCTCCCCATCCAGACCTTCCACAGAACACAACCACACAACACGCATGAAAATGAGCACTCTCACTAGGAAAGGACGATGGGGGAGTTTAAAGGTAACATGGGCCGAAGCATCTATCTATTTCAGTGATGAGCGAGCCTTTCTAAAAGGCGAGCGCAGGATCGTCTTGCGCAGGCGTGGCCAGATGCGGGTGAGGTCGCGTTCCTCGGTGGGAGCCGGCGCATATTGGGGCAAGGCCCAGCGTTCACGTACAACAAGATCGGCGAGTCGGCGCAGAGCGCCAGCAGCCTCCGGGAAACGCCGGCTCAACGCGAAAGTATATTCATAGGGCGTTTGCCAGGCGGCTGGCGGCGAACCAAGCATGGCGGCGAGCCGACAGAGGCGCGCATAGACCGACGTGGTGGCTGAACGCGGCGAGAGACGACTGCGGTAGCGCGCGATTGAGACGCCAAGCACGCAGAACGAGCACAATAGGAAGATCAGCGCAATGGCCAGCGTAATATCCTGGGCCACGGTATTCTCCTGCGCGGATAACGTGCCGGGTGTTTGGCCTGGATCTGTCGGCTGCACGGGCGTGACTTTCTGTTTGCCCGCGGTAGCCGTCGGGCTGGGTGAGCCCGTTGGAGGCGTCGGGCTGACGCCGGGAGTTGGGTTTGTGGAAACCTGGCCTGGGACCGCGAAACCAGGGGTGGGATCAAAGTTTATCCAGCCATAGTTGGGGAAATAGATCTGGACCCAACTGTGGGCATCTTTGCCATCCACAACCCAGTTTTTCTGCTGATTGTCATAGTTTCCCTGGCTGAAACCGTTGACGATGCGCGCGGGCAGACCGAGCAGACGAGCCATGACCGTCATCGCGGTCGCGTAGTAGGTGCAGTAGCCGCTGTGGGTGTGCAGCAGCCAGGTGACCGCGTCGATATTGGCGGGAACTGGCGGATTCTGCACCGAATAGGTAAACGAAGAATCGTTCAAGTGCGTTTGCAGGTCGAGCGCGGCCTCATACGCGTTCAGCGCGCCATTTGTCCAGGTTTGCGCGGTGGCCTTGACCTCAGAAGAGAGGTCGTCGGGTATCTGCAAATAGTTCTGTTGCAGAATGGTAAAATTGTTATCCGCCGTCCAGCTTTGGAGATTATCGCCCGGCAGAGGGATCGCACTCAGAGCGTCAGGCGTAGCGGTCGGAACTTTGGAGGTAACCTCATAATGTTCGTTGGTGTTCAGCGAGCTGGTTTGCGTCCAGGCAGAGGTAAAAGTGTTAGCGCTATCGCTCACCAGCGTCACCGGGACCGTAAAGCTATAGGGCTGGAGAGGCGCGAAGAGATAGTTTCTGGTGCCACCGGGTGGCTGAAGGATCGTGACCGACGTTCGCAACGAGCCATAGTTCGCGGATGGCAGGTCCAGCCGTAGCGCATCATTCGCCTGATACGCCTGATTGGAGCCGCCTGTCTGCATAGTCCAGGTATGGCCATCGAACTGATCGAAGGCGAAGGACTCCAGATATTGTCCCTGTGTGGGCGAAGAAGAGGTATAGGTGAGAACTGGCCCGCTGGGCAGATTGACGCTCCCGGTAATCGTGAGCTGGTTGCCAAAGAAATTAGCGCTAGGCTGATAAGGGTTAAACAGGCTGCTGGGATCGTTAAGAGTGGGAAAGTGCCCATGTGTAATATTCGCCCAGGCGTTATCCAGCCCATTCCAGAAGGTGACGCCTGAGTTTGGCTGGTTGAGTACTGGTAAAAACCAGCTCAAGGGAAGAATCAGCAAGACAAAAAGCGAGGCGATGCGCAGGACACGCGTGGTTATGCTGCTGACCCAGACATGATCGGTGTAGAGGCCATCATGTTTCCACTGAGTAATCTGGCTGGCCAGGTGGGTGCGCGCAATCAGCAGGATCAGCGCGCTGGTCAGAATGGCAATCAGAAACGAGAGATCGCGCTTCGTCACGTAGTTCAGGTTTACCAGCATAATCGAGGCATAGACCAGGGCCACCAGCCAGGGGAGATGCGCGCGATAGACCAGCCAGGAGCCGAAATACCCAAGAAAGAAACACAGAAATGAGAGATAAAAAAGAAAGACCATCTCGCTATTGGAGCTTGCCAGCGCGAATCCGGCCATTACCACCTCGCGCAGACTATTGATCAGGGTAAATGCAGAGGTATGATAGGCCAGAGTACTGGTCAGCAGGAGCGCTAGCCAGCCACCCACAAGGCAGGAAGTAAGATGCAGAAACGATTGGGGAACGTACCGGATCTTTGAGACCGCCAGACCACACAGCAAACCAATAGCTGTTGTCACCCAGAGCACTGTTGTATGCGTGATCGCAATCGCAGCCGTGACCGAGTAGACCACGCTATAGACTGCTATAGCCAGCAAGAGCAGAGGCAGCCAGCCTTCAATCGGTGCCAGGGTCAACTGACGTTGTGGCTGTGGCGCCCCTGGCACGGGCATCGGGCTGGGCTGGAAACCGGGAGTTGACGGAATACGAGAGAAATCACCCCTGGGTGTGGAACGAGGTTCAATCAGGCTAGAACGCATCTATAATCACTCCTGATCTATATATCATCATGGCGAAAAGTTTTTCAGAACGTAGAGTCTTTTCCATCAAGCTTACTCTATATTATGCTCGCGTGCTATGAAATAGTTCACATTTTGGGAAAAAACGGCTCGCTTGATCGGAAAAAGCGTTGCTCCTAGTGTACACTATTTTCCCTCGCGAATATAGTCCTCATTCTCCCTGAATCCACCCTGAACTGAGGGGCGCGTGTGCTTTTTTCCAAAGAAACTGAGTAGCATACTGGCGCTGGCAATCAAACAGCACGCGCCAAAGAGAAACGCTGCGGAGAGGTTGACGTAGGTCTGGAGCCAGCCCGCGACCGAGGGGCCAATGCTATAGCCAATACTCCAGGTGACCGAATAGCAGCCCGCGAGGAGACCGCGATAGCGATCCGAAACCTGTTCCATCTCAAAGGCTGCGTAGACCGGATCGATCAACGTGCGCATAAACGAGCGCAGGTACTCGCCTCCCACGGCTAAGGGCAGCGTCGGAGCGAAACCGGTGAGGACCATCAGCGGCGCGCTCAAGAGCATCACCGTGGTGATAATGCGTAACTTGCCCCAGCGTCTTGTAAACAGGGGCGCAGTTAAAGCAAAGATGCCTCCCACAAAGCCTGAGATAGTAAAAATAACCCCCAATTGCCCTGGCAGAAGGTGGAAACGCAGCACAAAATACAACTGGATGAGCGCCACCACCGCGCCCTCACCCGTTGTGAAAAGCAGGTCGGAGCCGAGCAATTGCACAAAGAGCAGTATGGGGAACTTTTCTCGTGTGGACGCGCTTGCCGCAACCGGTTGTACTGGCAGCGGTGAAGATGTCGCCGGGGCCTGGTTCTCTATAAGGACCGGGGCAGGCGTTGGCGTGGCCTGGCTCTCTCTTGAGGGTGTGGCAGCCAGGAGAGCCTCGGTCTCTGCGGGAACAGACGGTGGCGTTTGTGCTGGCGAACGACGAGAACGCTGATCGTCCCGTAACAGCCAGAGGGGCAGGCCAAAGACCAGCGTAAAAAACGCGGCGGTCAGGACGCCCCAACGGAGCGGCACCGTGCTGGCGGCGGAGACATGCAGGAGACCGGCCACAAATTCGGGGATCATGCCGCCCAACAGATTTCCTAGCGAACCCATCCCTAGCAAGAGAAAACTATTCAAGGCAAACACACCCACCCGCTGCTTCTCCGTCGTATTGCTCGTCAGCAGTGGCAGATTAGAAACCCAGTAGGCCGAAGAGACAAAGCCCTGGATCAGCGCGCAGATCAGCAGCCAGGGGGCCGACGTGCCCAGGGCAATCGCGGCCAGCGAGGTGGGAGTGAGCAAGGCCGTCGCGATCAACACCGGCTTGCGGCCCACGCGGTCCGCCAGCATGCCAATGGGAACGGCGCTGACCAGAGCGCCGAGAGCAGGCATGGCGCTAAACAAGCCAATAAAGTCGGGATGGTACCCCAGACTATACGCGTAATAATTGACGGTTAACGTCGCGATAGTCAGTTGAAAACCCTTACCGAGCGTAAAAAAGAGAAGGAGATAGACATTACGCGGGAGATGCAAAAAAGGCGTGAAAGAGCTTTTCTGCCATATTTTATCAGATCGGGTATCGGGTTCAGAGGTTTTCGGCGCCAAAGACATACGAGAGAGACTCCTGATGTTTGCTGATAGAGAGCGATTAATACGTCCATAGTAACACCCTTTGGAGGTCTGTGGTAATGGCCGAAAGGACAGATTGTAGAGAAACGCCTCTCAGCGTTGTACGTGTATCAGAGAGAACGTTGTCTTGTTTTGTTGAGTGAGAAAGGCAGGGTTTTGTCAGATGGCAAGTATCGTTCTAGCGCTCGCATTAGCACCAGGTGGCATCATTGCCTGGTTAATTGTAGGGCTAATTGCCGGGGTAATAGCGGGTATGTTGATGCGCGGTAGTGGTTTCGGCATCGTCGGAGATATTATCGTAGGTCTGGTTGGAGCGCTCATTGGGGGATTTATCGCCAGTGCGCTAGGTTTTGGCGGCGGCACGGGTCTGGTGGGAAGCATCATCATCGCGATTATTGGAGCCTGCATCCTGATCGCTATTCTTCACGCGGTCGGCAGTGGGCGACGTAAGGCGCTCTAACACGTCAATTTAGGACATCTGCGTTTGCAAAAAGAGCCATAGACCGGTCGCTAACAGATAGTCTATGGCTTTCCTTGTGACTTCATGTAACCCCAGCGTTTTTCGCACGTATATAGCATGATCGCCCGGCTAAGAGCAGATGAGATGCTGAGGCCAGGGGTGTACCTGTCAGATAAGCCATGTCAGCTATCTGTATACTATAGGTGACGCAGACAATTTTATGGACTTTTCAAGATTATGCAGAGCGAGGAGCGGATATACATGTTGGCACATTTTCAGTTGGTGCACTTTCAGTTCGTACAATTTCATATCGAAAATCTCTTCACCTGGTTGATCGTCGGGGCCATCGCGGGTTTTCTGGCGAGTGTGTTGGTGCGCGGCAGGGGCTATGGCTGCATCGGCAACATCGTCGTCGGGCTGGTCGGCGCGGTCATTGGTGGCTACCTGGCCAGCTTGCTAGACATTCAAGGTGTTTTCTCCTTCTGGGGCAGCGTGGGTATTGCCTTTCTGGGAGCGTGTGTCCTTGTCTTCATTTTGCAGGCTTTCAATGGGAGCAGGCGCAATGAATAAGTAATGCATAGAGCAGGTAGGCCACGCGCTGCTCGCGAGGGGTGGGAATCAAATTTTTGGGCATGTTTCTCAAGGTTTGCAACGTGCTACCCATCGGGTTCGTGATAGAGATAGATATTCATACTTGCCTGGAACGCGAAAACCTTGTATAGTAAGCATACGAAGTGATCGTGTTATTCCCAATTGTCTATCGGTCAGGCCAACGAACCAGCCATAAACACAGAGCAATCCTACGGGGAACGGCCATGAACAAGTGCATACTGTTGGGCATCGACGCCCCTCTTTCCCCCGCGACACAGCAGGCCATACGCACGATCAAAGAACTTGTCGGGGCAACGACGCCGCGCCTGGTCCTGCTGCATGTGATCTCCATCCCCTATGCCACCACGCCCGCCGCCCTGGGCATGTACACCGGCCAGTACCAACCGTCCGCGGTCAGCGCCGAACAACGCCAGGAGGCAGAGAAGGTGCTGGCCTCTGTACGTAGCTCGCTGCAAGAAGATACGCGAGCCTCGCCGCGCATCGACATCTGCATTCGCCTGGGTTTACCCGCCGAAGAGATATGCAGAATGGCCAGAGAGGTACACGCGGATCTGCTGGTGGTTGGCAGCCGGGGCAATACGACAGGCGAACGCATTCGGCGCTTCTTGCTAGGTAGTAAGTCGCGCAAAGCGTTGCAGCTCGCGCCCTGCCCGGTAATGATCGTCTCGCTCCAACCGAGCAAACGGCCCACCGACCTTGTGCTCTGGTACGAGGAGGCCATCACGCGCTATTTGCGTGAGAACCCCGGCGGCCTGACGGTCTTTACCCCGACGGAAGTGACGCGCATGTTTGCGCCGTCCAGCGGCAAGCACAACCCCGGACGCAAAGAGCGCACCGCGGCTATCCAGGCGCTGGATCATCTAGCCAGCACGGGCATGCTTTGTCGCCACGAGGTCCAGGGCGAACTACGTTATGTCAACGATTAAAATAGACTCCTGCTGAATACAGATGGCTTTTTCGCGCGTGTATTCAGCAGGAGTCTATTAATCGCCCTGGTGCATGACCTGCGCTGGTGTTTGCTCAGCCACGGGTTGCGTGTCGGGCTGACGTACAATCATGGTGCCCGCCCCCTGATCGGTGAACAGTTCGCGCAGGAGCACGTGCTGCTCACCGCCATCGACGATATGCACACGCGGCACGGCGACGAGCGCGTCGAGGCAGGCAGAGACTTTGGGGATCATGCCACCGCTGATTACACCCTCGCGAATGAGCTGGCGAGCCTCGTTCTCGCTGAGTTCAGTAATCAGGGCGCCATCAGCTCGACAGATGCCGACGACGTTGCTCAAGAAGATCAGCTTTTCAGCGTCAAGCGCGCCCGCGAGATGCGCGGCCACAAGGTCGGCGTTGATATTCAGGTTGTTGCCGTCCGGTCCCTGGCCCAGTGGCGCGATAATCGGGATAAAGCCCTGGGCCAGTAGTGTTTGCACGACTTCGGGCCTGACTGCATCGATCTCACCCACATAGCCTAGCTCAGGGTCAGCGATACGCGCCTGGATCATCCCGCCGGCGGTCCCACAGAGTCCTACGACCTTGCCACCCATCTGCGTGGCCATCGAGACAAGGCCCTGGTTGACCTGACCGCACAGGACCATGCACACGACCTCCAGGGTCGCGGCATCAGTGACGCGTAGTCCATTTTTGAACTGCGCCGGAATGTTCATCTTGCGCAGCCACTCGTTGATATACGGGCCGCCGCCGTGGACCAGCACGGGATTGGCCCCCAGCGCGCGCAACCAGATGATGTCCTGCAAGATCACCCGCTGATGTTCCAGCGTACTGCCCCCCAGTTTGATAACCAGGGTCTTGCCCTTGAGAAAGTCGATGTAGGGCAGCGCCTCGCGCAACACCTGGGCGATCAGGTGATGATCGGCGATAATCTCGCCATTGGCTGACGTGGAAAAAGCTATGGCCATAAGTACTTGTGCTCCTCTGAATCTGAATATGCTCTTTGTATACGAATATCTATTTCCTTGCACGCACACTCATCATTGTGCGCGATAATCCATCGATTGCTACAAATCCCCATCCATAGTAAGAGCGGCCCTTGTGCGCACCCTGCTCGTTGTGCCCGCCCATTCCCTTACGCACGCTCATTAAGGCATCACCGGGCGCGTGGGCAGGCCGGTAGTTTCGGGCAGACCAGCGAGCAGGTTGGCGTTCTGGAGAGCCTGGCCAGCGGCTCCTTTGACCAGATTATCAAGGCAGCTCACGACCATTAAACGGCCTGTGCGCGGGTCGAGGGTTGGATAGATCAAACAGAGATTGGTGCCCGCCGTCCATTTCGTGTGTGGCGGTGTAGGCATGACGCGGATAAACGGTTCATTAGCGTAATAGTTGGTATACACGGCGCGAACCTCCTCGGCTGTTAACGAAGGCTCTTTGCTTTCAGCATAGCAGGTGGCCAGAAGTCCCCGGCTCATGGGGAGCAGATGCGGGACAAAAGTCAAACGCAGGCCCTCTGGCATGGGACGACCGCCCGCGCTGGCGCCAGCCTCTAATTCCTGGGTGATCTCTGGCAAATGGCGATGCCCATCCAGGCTATAGGCGCTGGCGTCCTCATCCTGCTCGCAATAGAGCGAGGCTAGCTTGAGGCCGCGCCCGGCTCCGCTGATGCCTGTAAGGGTATTTACGATGATGTCCGGGCCGATCAGACCGGCAGCCAGGGCGGGCAAGAGCGCCAGAATCGCTGTGGTAGAATGGCAGCCGGGATTGGCAACCAGCGAGGCGGTAGCGATCTGCGCGCGATAGCGTTCGCACAGTCCATACACGGCGGTTTCCAGCAGGGCCGGCGCGGGATGTACGTGCTGATACCACTGTTCGTAGGTCGCGGCATCGCGCAGACGGAAATCAGCCGAGAGGTCCACCACTTTCACATCCTGGGCCAGCAGTTCCACCACCGTTTCAGCGGCGGCGGCGTGTGGTAGGCAGACAAAGGCCAGGTCGGTACATTCGGGCTGCTCGCTCATTACCAGACTGCCGAGATTGGTGCTGGCCGCGTCGTGGTTGAGGCCAGCGGCAAGTTGGGGGAAGACCGCGTCCAGGCGCTGACCAGCGGAACTGCGCGCAGTAACAGAGGTCACAACGAACTCAGGGTGGTGCGCCAGCAGCCGCAGCAGTTCCAGGCCCGTATAGCTTGTGACGTTTACAATTGAGACAGCAATCAAGTTGTCACCCCTTTCCCTATGGACGAGGCAGGGATGGTGGAGGGCCGAGCCGCCGCTGAGCCAAATAGCAGCGGCGAAGCACAGAGCCTGCACACATAAAAAACCCTCGTCCCACATCATAGAGCTATAGAACTCATTCATGGGACGAGAGCTGAATGTTCTGTGTTAAAACAAGCTCCCGTGGTACCACCCAGATTGTCACATGCTCCAACGCAACTTCCTCACGACACTGTGACGAAAACGGTTGTGACCACTCATTTGCGGCTCCAGAGTCTGGCATGGGAACCGTTACATCCGTCCTACTTGTCTCACGGCGCGAGACTTTCTTCGGGCAGCCGCTCACGACGCGGTTCTGAGGCGGCGAGACACTTCCGAACTTGCACCAATCATCGGATCGCTTCAGGTCGCCCTGCCTCATACTATCTTCGCTCAACGCGGGCCAGGTGTATTTGTTTGTGTTTATTGGGATTTCCCGACCTGGGTTGGTGGAAATCCTCTTCACTACTATAGCACCACTTGCTGGAAAAAGCTAGCCTTTTCTTGTCACACTCTGAGATTGGCAGCGACTATACTTATGAATATTGGAGCAATCGTGCTTTTGCTCTACGCGAGAAGCGCTTCCCCTCCGTTGGCAAAAGTGCAGAAGGAATTGTGTATGCTCTATTACGCGGATGAAGTTTCACCAACAGATCACGCTGAGATCTTCAGGCGTTATGGCCCGGTCATCTTCACTTACCTGCGTTCACATGCCTCTTCACGCGAAGAGGCGGAAGATCTGACCCTCGATGTTTTTACAGTCGCTCTGGCGAATCAGCAGCTTCTCACATGGAGCGGACCGCGACAACTGGGCTGGTTGAAGCGCGTCGCTGCCAACAAACTGGCTGATAGCTATCGCCGTACCAATCGGCGTCCAATGATTGCCCTCGATCAGGTGGTTGAAACGTTGTTTGATGAGCGCGACCCTGAGCTTATATCGCTCTACAATGAGGAACGTGCGCACTTACATCAGCAAATCAACCGACTGTCGCCACTACAGCAAGAAGTCTTGCACCTGCGCTATGGTCATGAACTGCATATTGCGGAGATAGCTAAGCTTCTCAATAAAAGCGAAATAGCTATACGTCAGATGCTCTCACGTACTATTGGCCTGCTCAGAACTATGTATGATATCCAGCCTGCAAGAAAAGGAGAGGAAGCATGAGCTTCAACCCTCTTCCTGAAGAACAGCAACACCCAGAACTGATTAGCCGTTTACAGGAGTACTATAGCATGAAAACTGAAGATCGCGAATCGCTGGCCAGCGTCGAGCAACGTCTCTTTCCGACGGTTCCGACTGCACAGCCACACGACTCTCCATCAGAATCCGAAGACCTGGCGACCTATCAGAGTGGAAATGTTCTCCCTATCAATCATGCCCGTCCTCGTTCGCAGAGACATTCACACCTGAATATGATTGCCGCAGTATTCATGGCTGTGCTGCTTACTGGCGCCATTGTGTCAACTCTTGCCTTCATGAGAGGAAAAAATCCTTTACCGATCATTACGCAACCAACGGCCACAAGCCAGGCAACAGCTATAGGTCAAGCAACAGCTACGGCTCAGCCAACCCCCGCCACACCAGAGCCGCGTACCCTTACAGGCAAGGGAACGTACTTAAATAACCGGGGGATCTTTATGGTAACTGCACAGGTCAGCTGGGCCGAGAAGACGATTGGGAAGGAGAAAGGCCCGGTGTTCCGTACCGCCGATGGAGGTAAGACCTGGCAGCAAGTCGTGTTGCCGCAAGAAATGTCGGAGCTGCAATATGAGGTCTATGTGTTCGATGCTGACATGGCCTTTCTCATTCCCTTGCAGGGAAACAACTTCCAGTCGCACTTTTACCGCACAATTGATGGAGGAGGTACGTGGCAGCGTAGCAATTGGCCAGCGCCACCTAGACCGCCCTCGTCATCCGAAGCCATCTCTTTGGATTGGACATTTCTCGACCATTTGCATGGTTGGGTGGGTGTGAATATAGCGCCTTGCTGTAATGGAACTGATCGTGGGCAAACGCTCTCCGATCTAGGAGGTGAGACGCTTTTTCAGACCCAGGATGGTGGCCTGACCTGGCAGCAAATCACGCGTCTTACGATAAAGTATCCAGAGAACAATCTCACCTTTACGACGCCACAAACCGGATGGCTCACCACTTCCATTGATGACCCTGCCCATCCTAATCTCTCTGATCCCGCTTCCTTACCGCCAGCCCTTCTGGTGACGCATGACGGAGGGCGTACCTGGAACCAGCAGCCGCTCACTCCGCCCCAGGGATTTACTACACACCCATACATATACAGGCTGACGTTCTTCACCGAAAGCAAAGGGTACCTCTCAACGGGCATTGGCGCGGGGAAATATTACCTGTATATGACCCAGGATGGCGGAAATTCGTGGCAGATCCAGGGTCCTGCTCTTCCGGCTTATGGGTTAGACGTAGTGGACGCGACCCACCTGGACTCCATAATCGATTTTGCTTTGTTCGCACTCAGCCACGGACAATGGGTACAAATATCGAATGCACCTCTCAGTGGAAGTAGTGTCATCATTGTGGCCGGTGGGTTTCTCACTTCGCAACTAGGCCTGGCACTGGTAAATGATAGTGATGTGTACAAGACCACCGATGGCGGAAAAACCTGGCAGAAGATCGCTACGTTGCCCGTTGGAACGTAACAACCACACTATGTACTCAGCAAGATGAGGTGCATGCATGCACCTCATCCTGGCAACATTTTGAGCTATCCCTACGATTAGGGCAATAGTGCAAGAACAGTGCAATAGCACTTTGCACCTTTTCTCTGAGTGCAGATAAGCTCGATTGACATCCTCCCCCGGATAAATCCGGGGGAGTCCCACCCTCACGAGTGGGTTTCCTGTTTCGCTGAGGCTTGCCTGGTTTGGTTTTCACCGCGCCAGGTCTG
>CAXUEY010000027.1:0-19462 GCA_964250225.1 uncultured Ktedonobacteraceae bacterium
CCGCTTCAGGCTGTTCAGCTTTTACTGGGCAGACTCTGACTTTTACGTTGCCCTGGCGAGGCTCTCTTTTTGGCGTTTTTTTCGGCCTCCTTTTGCCTCTCACAGAGAGGTCTTTTCTCCTCATCCAGCTTCTCAAGCCTGCCGCGAGGTGGCGCTCAGTACCCGGATCACTGCGTCTTGCGGAAAACTGGACCGTTGTGGGAGAGTGACTGCGCGGCGTGCAATGGGGTGTGACAGGCATTGATGTCGCTCTTTTTATGATAGACGTAAATATATCAGTATTTTATAGCATAAAAGTACCGGTGACGAACAAACGTTTTGTTTCTCGCGTGTAATCATGTATCATGATGATACCGTAGAGTGCAATATGCACACGTTTGGGCGAGGTTGTAGAAACACTGACACTATCGCATAGTTTTTGATCATAAGATGGAAAGGGAGTATTTCTATGGAACAACAGCAATCTGATTTTGATTCGGGCAGTGAAGAACTCATCGATAACCTGTTCCGCGCGAAACAAACAGAGACCAAGCTCAAACGCGACAATATTCAGGGTAAGGACGCGGCCAACGCGACGCACTTCACGGTTGGTCGCAAGGTGCGCGAATTTATTATCAACGAGCTTGGCGGCGCTCCACCAGAGGATTTGCCCACGCCAGAGAAGAGCATCCAGCAGTTTCGGCGAGACGAACAGGCCCAGTTCAAGCACAAAGATCAGCTCAGCCTCTTCGATGGGCCATCTGACGAAAATCAGTGATTTTTGTGGCGTCGCGGAATGGCGGCATGGTCGGGAACTATCCGCCATCCGCCAGCGTCTCCAGAAGAGAGGATGTATGATACATTCTTGAATCGAAGGAGATGTGTATGTCACGATTTTCTCTGGGTGCTTGCCACAAACATGTGCTATTTGGGTGCATACTAGCTGGCTTGCTCGTATTGCTGGCCGGGTGTGGAGTGAATGCGGGCGCCTTCCAGACTGGAGGCGTGCCAGCTCAAAGGTGTAGTATCGAGGTGAGTTGGGCGAAAGGCTATCATTCGTTGGCGGAACTGAAACACGCGCCTGAACTGGATCTCGCTGTGCAGGGCAAGATTACCGCTGTCACAGCCACGACAGACCACGAGCCGGATGTGAGCACGGATTTTACGTTCACCATCACCAGCGTACTTCTAGCAGCGCATCAGCATCCCAAAGGGCTGGTTTCCAGAGATGGTGAGCCAGCGCAGACCAGCAGCCTGACCATTCATCAGGGTGGTTCTGAAGGTTGTCAGGTCAGCGACGATCCGCTCTTTCAGATTGGCGACGAGGCTATTCTCTTCCTGCACCAGTTCAGCCCCGGCCACTATTATGTGATCGGCGGTCCCTCCGGGCGCTTTGTTGTGCGCGACGGGCTAGTGCAGCCAATCAACGACGAGGGCGTGAAATTGTCGTCATCGACGACTGAGGAGCAGTTTGATGCAATGGTGCAACAGGCGTGATAGCACCGGGCTTGCTTTCTTTACTCTTGTAGGGCAAATAGTGAGCGCCTATTGATTAATAAGGCGTTCACTACCTGCCAATCCTTACGCCATCACGCCCGCGCGCGTTGGCGATCCCGCCAGTAATTGAGGCTCACCACGACCCCGATGGCGGCGCCCAGAGCCACCATCATGGTGGTGGTGTTGATCTTGAGTTGCTTCTTGTCGGCCAGCATAATTTTCTGGTTCTCCTGCGGCGTTTGCACCAGTTGAGCCAGGACGCTCAGGATCTCGTCGTAGATTTTGCGCAGGCCCAGGGGGGCAAAGGTGCGCTCGAAGAAGCCGCCGACTCCACTGCTGCCCTCCCAATCGCTCTCCACGCTGACCTTGCTGCGCCGGCCGTGGTCCACCGGCAGGACGGTCCAGCGCGTGACCAGCGACGAACTGCTATCCCGCTCAGTCAGCACCTGCCCTTTGACGGTCTCTTCGACGCGCATGGTATACGCGCGCTCGCGTCCCGCTGCCTGGAGACGAAAGCTGACGACGGTGCCATCTCCCCACCCACCTTGCTCAATGTGATACTCCTGGAAGTTGGATGGCAGGATACGCGGGTGTTTATGGGCATAGTCGGCCAGGATGTTGAAGATTTTCTCTGGTGTGGCCTGAATGATCCGTTCACTGCGTACAAAAATATGGCTCATACTTTTTCCTTCCAGATCTGCTGCTCATGTACACAGCGATCTACTCACTCTGACGTTTTTCTCTCTCTTCTTAGCATAGCAGGCTCATGCACTGGTTTGGAAGAGCGGCCTTTGCCCCGTTCTCCGCTACCCTTTTTCGTCAAATTCGATGGGAAATGTGTCCACACAGATCAGAGACATAGTTGGGCGAGGGATGATCGATGTGTCGTTTAACATCCCCTCATCCGTTTTCTACGTGAATATCCTGCCTTGAGAGTTCATGCTTCGCGTCTGGTATTGCTTGCCGAGGCATTGGCGCGTTCCTGGAATTTTTGTGCGCGCTGGCGTAGGGTGCTGGCGGCGCGCCCGGCATCAAAATCAATTGCTTTGCTGGCCACGGGGTCGCTGTCCAGTTGCTCAAAACGCTGCGCAATCTCCAGAATCGTCGCCGGGTCGGTAATCACCCCCTGGCGCACCGCGTCATACGCGTCCACCAGCGTTTCCAACCTGAGCGCTTTGCCCGCCGCGGTTTTGGGTGGCGGGGGTGCGCTGCTCGTGGGCGCGGCTGTCTGGGGCGCGGCATGTGCCGGGGCGGGACGCCTTTCCGTGGGCGGGATCTGTACGGTTGGTGGTTCGGCTCTGTTGAAGGGTTCGGCTCTGTTGACGCGGGTCGGGCCGTTCTCCATGATCAGCGTCTGGGCGTCCGGGATGTGGGTATGGGGCAGAATAGTTGGGTCCTGGATGCGCACCCAGTTCACCTGGATGCCCCAGGTCGCAAGCTGGTCCTGGATAAGGCTGCCCAGTTTGGTATTGATGCGGTCCCAGCGCGTGGCGGCGGCGGGATTGAACATGCTGCTTTCGTTGTTTGTATGCGTATAGACGCTCTGTGGCCAGTTCACAAAATCAGCCGGGGAGAGCTGATTGACGACGTTCTGCAACGTTCCCACAAAGAGCACACGCAGGCTGTTCTCCCAATCTTTGGCTGAGAGAGTCGCCAGGTATGC
Organism: uncultured Ktedonobacteraceae bacterium; assembly: GCA_964250225.1. Lineage (GTDB taxonomy): Bacteria > Chloroflexota > Ktedonobacteria > Ktedonobacterales > Ktedonobacteraceae > Paraktedonobacter. Next base: position 3,140 of record CAXUEY010000027.1, read on the forward strand.
ATCTTCGGGCAGCAACTGGTAGGAGATCGTCGCGGTCAGGCGCACAAACTGGTCGCGTGAGATCGAGACGCGCTGCTCCGGGCACGTCCAGGTCGTTTCCAGGGTGCTCAGGCGCTGCGCAACAACCTCCCAGGGCATGAGCAGGTTGAGGCCCGGATAGAGCGTATGGGTATATTTACCAAACGACTCCACGATATCGACATAGCCTCTTCTGGTCGGGTGGATGCCGCGACGCATGGGAATAAAGCCCAGCAGGCCCAGAGCCAGCAGAGTGAAGATCGCCGCTGAAACGCCAAAGGCCGCGCCGATGCCCAGAATGACAAACAGCGCGTAGCCACCCACAGTTGAGAGCAGCCAGAAGGTATCGTTGTCTCCAGCAAAATACAACAGCGTCCCCTGGAGAATGGCTAGAGCTGCCAGCAGAATGGCCATCACCAGCGGGACGGGATGCGCGGGCGGCCCCTGAAGCGTTGCGGGCAGCGTAAACAGGAAGATCAGGACAGCAAAAGGCAGTGGCACAAGCAGGAAAGAGAACTGGCGCGCCAGCGTTCCCAGCGTCTCTTTGCTGACGAGGGCCGGCTTTTGCCAGTGGAGCACGTCGCTTTCGGTATCGGGTGAGAGATCCTCATCCGTTTCAACGTCCATCTCTACAAATGGCTCGTCCTCCAGGACCTGGGCATCTGCATCGACAATATACTCAAATCCCATCGCGTTCATCTGTTGTGCGCGATTTTCCTCTTGTTCAAACGACATAGCTTCCTCCTCCTGTTCGCGCTTCTCACACGCGAACGTCATGCCTGTTTGATCGTTGTTCCTTACTGCTCTCTCTGAGGGGTCGTTTTGCGTTTTGCCCCACAACTACAGCCACCATTTTTTGAGCAATTGCCGCTACAGCCGCCAGTAGAGCCGCAGGTGCTACACCCTCCACCGCTGCTCTGCTCACTGCTCCGCGTGCCCTTGCCAGCGCTGCTCTTTGCGCTGACGTTTTTGCTGCTACTGCTACAACAGCTTCCCTGCGCGCTACACGTATTGCAGCCGCCCACCGCTTCGGATTGGTTCATGGGGATCTGGATGGTGACGCCGCTCTCCAACATCACCTCCACGGATGAGCGGGGAACGTTGAGCGAGACGACCCTGCCAGGTCCGCTGGGGGTATCCAACACGGCGCCCACCGCAGGCATCTCCCGTTTGGCCTGAACATAATTCTCGTTCTCGTAGGAGAGACAGCAGAGCAGGCGACCACAGACCCCGGAGATTTTGGCAGGATTGAGGGGAAGATCCTGCTCTTTTGCCATTTTAATGGAGACGACGCCAAAATCGCTGATCCACGAACTACAACACAGCGTTTTGCCGCAGGGTCCCACCCCACCCTGCAATTTAGCCTGATCGCGCGCCCCAATCTGGCGCAATTCGATCCGTGTGCGGAAGGTCGCCGCGAGGTCGCGCACCAGGGCGCGAAAATCCACGCGCTCATCGGCGGTAAAATAAAAGGTCAGGCGGCTGCCATCGAAGGTATATTCCGCCTCCACCAACTTCATCGGCAGTTGATGCTGCCCCACATGATAGGCACACTGCACCAACGCCTCTTTTTCCTTGCTTTTAAACGAGAGCATCATGCGTAGCTCGTCTTCGCTGGCCAGGCGCAGGACGGGTTTGAGTGGATCGCTAAGGTCGCTTTCCGCGATTTTCTTTGAGGCGAGCACCACGCGACCGGCTTCCACGCCGCGTACAGTCTCGACAATGACGTACTGGCCGGTGGTATAAGACGCCCCCTGGGGGTCGAAGTAATAGATCCGCCCGGCTGGGCGAAACCGAATACCGACAATGATGACACTCTGCTCTATCGCCAGCGACATATGTCCCTTATCCTTGCTAGCCCCCTGGGCAGGTGAGTTATGCCTGCGTAATGCTTAGAGGCCGTCACAACTCGCCTTGACGCGTCCCACAAACTACATCTCATTGGTCAGCAAGATAGCCTCGGCTACCTCGCGCATGGATTTGCGATTGTTCATACTGGCCTTCTGGATTTTGCGAAAAGCCTCCTGCTCGCTCAAGCCCTGCTTCTCCATGAGCAGCCCTTTGGCGCGCTCGACTACTTTACGCGTCTCCAGTTGCTCGCTCAGGCTCTTCGTTTTCTCCTCCAGGACGCGAAACTCGCCGTAACGAGCCAGAGCCACCTCAATGGCGGGGGTGACCTCGCTTTCGCGCAGGGGTTTCACGATATAGTTAACCACACCAGCTTCTTTGGCTCGTTCCACCAGGGGCTGGTCGCCGAAAGCGGTCAGCAACAGGACCGGGGCGATTTTCTCCTGCGTCAGGACTTCAGCGGCGGCGATGCCGTCCATATCGGGCATACGGATATCCATAATCACCAGGTCCGGGCGCAACTCGCGGGCCTGGTTGACCGCGCTCGCCCCATCGCCGGCCTCGCCGATCACCAGATACCCCTGGCGCGTCAGAACGTCCTTTAAATCCATGCGTTGGATTGTTTCATCGTCAGCAATAATGATGCGTGTAGGCATAGTGCTCTCTCCTGCTTGTTTTCCTCCAACGCTCCCGTTTCGCTATGACAATGGTAATCCATTTAAACTATGATGCCTTGCGCTTGCCAGAAGAAAACGTGGTGCATATTGGATATCGCAAGTATACCATACCGCAATTGAATCAGTCGAGATCGCCGCGACATGAGGTGTGTTTTATCTGGTTGCGGTTGCTCTCCCCGCGATCAGGCACGAGGTTTGACGTTGGGCAGAAAAAATAAGATCTGTATTTCTTTTTCCCTCCTTTTCGTGATCAAAGAAGGTATCCATTTTTGTAGGATGGAGAACAAGAGCTATGTTTTCACAATTACTGGCTGCCAGAGCGCAGATGGGAACATCGCTGGCCTTTCACATCATTTTTTCCGTCCTGGGCGTCGGCCTGCCACTCCTGCTCTGTATCGCGGAGGGACTGGGACTTTGGAAAAAAGATGGCACGTGGCTTGCTCTGTCGCGGCAGTGGACGAAGGCTTTTGCCATCTTATTTGCTATCGGAGCCGTGTCCGGTGCGATTATCGAGTTTGAATTGAGCCTGCTCTGGCCCACTTTTACCAAATACTCCGGCGCCATCATTGGTCTGCCTTTTGCGCTGGAAGGCTTTGCTTTCTTTATCGAGGCGATTTTCCTGGGTGTGTATCTCTATGGAGCCAAACGCCTTTCGCCTTTTGCCCACTGGTTGACGTCGTTACCTATCGTTGTCAGTGGACTTGCCTCGGCCTGGTTTATTACCAGCGCGAACTCCTGGATGAATTCGCCGGCTGGCTTCCAGATTGTGCATGGCAGAGTTGTTGGTATCAATCCACTCCAGGCCATCCTCAATCCAAGCACCCCCTATGAGACCACGCATATGATTCTGGCCTGTTATGTTGCGACGGGCTTTGGGGTTGCCGCTGTCTATGCCGTAGCTATGTTGCGCGGCAAACGCGATGCCTATCATCGCAAAGCCCTGTTGCTTGGCATGGCGCTCGGTTTTGCCGCCATCCCTTTCCAGATCGTGAGTGGAGATCTTAACGCGCGTTTCCTGGAAAACGCGCAGCCGCCGAAATATGCCGCGCTGGAGGGGGTCTTGCAATCGGGTAATGGGAAGCCGCTCTATATTGGCGGCCTTGTCGATCCACAGACCGGGCAGGTTTATTACGCCATCGAGATTCCCCACGGCGAGAGCCTTCTCGCGCATTTTGACCTCAATTCGTATACACGCGGCCTCGATTCTTTTCCAGCAGATCAGCGCCCGCCAGACCCAACCTTTGTCCATCTCTCGTTTGATGGCATGGTAGGGTCCGGTTTTTTCCTGCTCTTTGTTGGGCTGGCATTCTGGCTGCTTTATTTTAAACGTAAACGCAGCGTGCCCGAAAAAAAATGGCTGCTCTGGGGCGCTGTGCTGGCCGGACCAGCAGCCTTTCTCGCCCTGGAACTGGGCTGGATGGTGACAGAGGCAGGGCGGCAGCCGTGGGTCATTTACGGTATCCTGCGTACTGAGGACGCGGTGAATCCGGCCCAGTGGATGAATGTAAGCTTTCTGGTCTTTTCTTGCGTCTATCTCTTGCTGGGAACTACGCTGATTGTGCTTCTACTACGCCTCGCTCGCGGCCCTAAACCCTCGCAGGAATGGTCCGAGTTGATCCAGACTGCGCAACGCGAACCAGGAAAACAGGAGGTACAGGCCTGATGGTGCTTATCTATAGCTGCGCAGTCCTGCTCTGGTTATCAATCATCGCCTACGCAGCGCTTGGCGGCGCGGACTTTGGCGGGGGCATCTGGGACTTGTTCTCCCTCGGTTCCGCGCAGGATGAGAAACGTCAACTGATCGTTCGCGCGCTTGGGCCCGTCTGGGAGGCCAATAATGTCTGGCTCATCTTCCTGCTCGTTGGTCTCTATACCGCCTTTCCGGTTGTTGCTGCTATTCTGGCGACGGTTCTTTTCATTCCGTTCAGTCTGGCCTTGCTAGGGGTCGTCATGCGTGGTGCTTCCTTTGCTTTCCGTACCGAGTTTGGGCATTCGGTCATCTTAAAGGAGGCCTGGGGACGCGCCTTTGGCATTGCCAGCGCGATTACCCCTTTCCTGCTGGGCACGTGTGCGGCGGCGGTGGCAAGCGGCCAGATTCGTATGCAGCATGGAACGGTTCCCGTGGCTATCTGGCACGCCTGGCTGACACCGTTCGCGCTGACTATTGGAGCGATGGGTCTGGCCCTCTGCGCAACTATCGCGCCCATTTACCTCACCGTCGAGGCTCACAAAGCCGGGAATGAAAAGCTGGCGGAGATCTTTCGCCTGCGTGCCTTCATCGGGGGGAGTTTTCTGGTGGCGCTGGGACTCCTGGGTCTGGCACTCGCGCCATCTGAGGCGCCTCTACTCTGGCATGGACTGCTTGATCACGCCATCTGGGCCGTCATCGTCACAATGCTGATTGGCCTGGCAACCGCCGTTATGCTCTTTTTCCGCCGCTATCAGTTCGCGCGCCTGCTCATCGCCCTGAGTACCGGGGCCTTGCTGGGGACATGGGGGCTGGCTCAACTCCCCTATATCGTGCCTCCTGATCTCACGCTCATGAATGCAGCCAGTCCGCCCGCGACCCTGCAAGCCTTCTTGATCAGCGCGTTGCTTGGCATGCTGCTGCTGCTCCCTTCCCTCTGGTTTCTTTTTCATGTTTTTAAGGCCCAGGAGAATCTGCCGCCCGTGCATGAAAAGGAGGTGAAAGAACTCTGATGTTGATGGCAACACTGGCTTATGGGCTGGTTGTCCTTTTCTTTGGGCTACTGGCCGCTTTCATTCTGGTCCTGGCAAAGTCCGAAGCTGGGCCGCAACACGCGCCCGCCCCAACCTCGCCTCTCACCTCTACCATGCAACCGGGCAAACTCGCCTATGGGCTGGTGGCATTGCTGTTTATCGCGATGATTGTCCTCACGATGCTGGGCCAAAGAGAGGATACTCGCTCAAACTCCTAGAAAAAAACCAGGTACACTCGTACCTGGCATTTTTCTGGTCTTATGGCTTGTGTTAGCGCTTGCGATCACGTTTCTGGAAGTAGCGCTGGTTAGAGCGGTACTCCTGATAGAGACTGTCATGCTCACCTTTGACGCCCTGTCTTATGGTTGGCTGGGGTGCCCGTGTCTCAAATGTTGGCGCGTCTTTCTTTGAGGTCGTTGCGGTGCCGCGAGGTGCAGCAGAATCGCCCATCATCTTAGTCATGCTGGTGGGGATGAGGTCAAAGCGTGCCATGACGATCAGGATCACCACGAGAATCGCCAGGAAGACCAGGGTTGAGCGCGTTAGCTGGAAGCTTCCCAACGGAACGACCACGCCATCCATATGTTGACCCTTCATGTAGGCTGTCACAAAGGTGCCCAGGTATTCGGCGATCAGCACGTAGATCATCATGCCCCAGAGGTAGCGCATCTTGAACTTGCTACGCGGACGCGTGGGGGTGACAGTTGCTTTCGCTGTGCCGTTCGCGGACTTCTTCGCGGGCGCGATCTCTTCTTTCGCGCTGTTTAGCGTTTTGCCGCGCATGGCCCGCGCCATACGAGCTGCTTTGGGGTCGGCCTCTGGGGTCTCTCTGTTGCCCCGGCCAATGCTGGTGAAGAAGGCTGGCATGCGTCGGCGCTGGGCTGGCTGCTCGGTGGGTCGTTCCTCGACGGCGATCTGCGTTTCGGGCTGGCTGGCCTCTTCAATTTCAATGGTCTCTCTGGTTGGTTGCGCGGCTTCTGCCGTCACCAGAGTGGGCCGGTTAGCGCGATGCACCCGTTTGTAGGATGCCGCTTTTCCGGCTGGAGTCCGTTGACTTTTTGAATTGGACTCTGAATTCATGGATGGTTCCTTTCTGGATACCCTCAGGGAAGCAAAGGCGTGCGCGGACGCATCCCCTTTGCACAAGCACTTTCCTCACGGGTGCGAGCCAGCATCAATGCCTGGCTTCGCACTGACCTCTCACAACATCGTTCCCCTGTTCAGGCGGAAGGGCCTGAAGATTCGCTACTCTCAGTATATTGTTCGGCTTCTGGCGCTTCTGAGCTATACGGGTCTTCCCGGCTGGCCGACTCTTTCGCCATGTCCAGGTTGCTACTGCTCGAAGCTGGTGGCTCCTGCACCCTGTTCTGATTGATGCTGCTCGCAACTGGCGACTCCTGGACTGCTGGTGCTGGCATGGGCCGCGAGGGATACGCCGGAGCTGGCTGCATCATTGGGGATGCTGGCTGCGCGTATTGCGCGTATACTGGCAACTGTTGGGAAGGATACGGTGTGCCAGGCGTCACCGGGACAGCCGCGCGCATCGCCTCTAAAGCGCCCAGACCCACGCGCGCAATCTCGTCGTCACGCCCTGGAGCATTGCCGCCGCTGACCCCGACTCCGCCAATCGTCGCGCCATTCATACGCAGCGGCCAACCGCCGGCAGCCATGATAAACTTGCCCTGGCTCATCTCGGCCATGCTTGAGGCAAAACCCGGAATCGCCGCCCCCCACTGGGCCACCGCGTCCGTGGACTGATTAAACATCACCGCGGTCGTGGCTTTGGCTATACTGATATTGCCAGTCGCCCATCCATATGGACTCATCATGCGTTCAAACAGCACGAGGTGGCCACCGGCATCGACAATCGCGATGCTCACCGGGCTGCGCAATTCGTGGGCGCGCTGCTTACAAGCTTCCAGCACTCTGCGTGCAACGTCTATCGTTAAACTCACAAAACACTCCTTTTTGACGGCTACAAAGACTGATGCCGCCCAATATTTCGGCAAGATCTATTGATGCAAGTATAGCAGATCAAGAGAAGGAGAAGCAATTCGATCTCCATCCATGCATCCCGCATGCTCCCGGTCGGGCTATTCCCGGCTCCAGGGTGGGCTTGCCGCGAGCGGCGGTCCTGTCTCGCCCGTCCCATCGTTGTCTGCGTGCTCCTGGCGCACATAGCGCTGCAAAGCCCACATCACCTCCGCGTTGAACGAGCGCCGATGCTCGCGTGCCAGGTGTTGTAAGGCGTCGTGCAGATCTTTGGGATAGCGGGTATTGCTGGAAACAATCTGTTCATTCCGTTCCATAGCTACAGTGTAGCACCACTCTAGCAACATCGACAAGATGGCGAAAAAAGATCCACGCATCTCCGGCAGAAGCACGCCGTGTTGATCGGGTCTATGGATGGATGTTTGGGGAAGAGGGAAGGTGGTACTATTATCCACCTATTCCCTTGCTTGCATATTGATGGTTTACCCCTGTTTGGGTAAACCGAGAAGTGAGAGCATGGATTTTCTGTTTACTATGCTGCCTGGGCTATTTTACGACCCTCTGGTTTATGCTATAATTTTATTCCAACGCACGCACGATTCAGTGTAATCATGAGTACGACCAATTCCTAACAAGGGAGGAGATAATCCTTGCTTTCTGCTGAGGAAGAAGGCAAAGTATCTTTTATGACAAAAACACACAATATGGCTCATACAGAAATGAGTCCAATTCAACTGCAAATGTTACCAGAAGAAATGCCTCCAGAAGAAAAAGGAGATGAACTGAAGATCACGCATCACAAAGGAACTTTTGAAGATTTCGATAGTCAGACATTAGACATATGCTATCCCCAGCGTTTTTATTCGCATCCGCACGGAGAGATTTGGGTCGGAGATGTGATTCATTGGCTAAAAAGCCTGGAAACAGAGTCTACCAATCTTATTTTCGCTGATCCTCCCTATAATGTGAAAAAGGCAGAATGGGATTCCTGCTATACTGTAGCTCTCAATAAACTTGATGGAGTATACTATGTAGATCCAAGACCTGAAATGATGGTGAATGAGAAGTTAAAGGAGCAAATAAAGGATTTCCAGGAGTTTCTAGTCAGAGATCTCTGGCTATTTTCAAAATAACTCGTGCATGAAGATGATAAGGCACAGTTGGGAACGTGCATTACTATTATTCTACCACCTTCACCCGCTCAACCTTCCAGCTCAACTTGCTATACTTCTCCTCGACGAGTTGGCGTGCCAGTGCCCATTCGCTGGGGGTCAGTTCACCGAGCTGGAAAGCGACGCCCAGGGCGCGACTGAAGCCCACGCGGAATGCCTGCGCCACCTCGTGCCAGCTCACCTGGGGCGCGAAGGTGTGCAGGGGCGTGGTTTGCTGACGGTACTGGTCCAGGGCAGCCGCTCGCGCCGCCTCATCGGGGAAACGCAGCAGTGCGTAGAATTCGGCGGCGCGATCATCCAGCGGCAGCGACCCCTGTTGCAACAGAGCCTCGTCTTTCCACACCTGAGCACTACCGATCAGCTTGAAACCACCGCTGGTCAGGTCAGCCTGGGTTGAGGAGGCGAAGCAGGCCGCCGATGGCTGTTTGCTGACGCGGCCCGCGCTCAACTCCGCCGGTACACCGATTTGCTCCAGGGCCGCAATCAAGCCCTGCGCGAGATAGGCGTAGGACGCGACGATGCCGGAGGGGATGCCATAGGCTTTGCTGCTGACCAGGCTATAGGTGAATTCGTCGCGATGGTAGACCGCCCGCCCGCCCGTGGGCCGTCTCACCAGCGCGATACCTTGCTGCTCGCACAGTTCGCTGTGAATCTCACGTTCAACGTTCTGAAAGCGTCCCAATGAGATCGAGGGCTGCGTCCAGCGAAAGACGCGCAGGGTAGGCGGCGCCTGGCCCCGCAGATGTTGCTGTAAGACCGCCTCGTCGATGGCCATGTTCATCGCGGCATCCTGGATCTGCGTATCCAAAAAACGATAGGTATCTGACATAACTATTTCCTCATGTTTTTTGTGCGCGGGCGGCCTGCCACTTTGCGCGCTGGGCCTCGCGGATCTTCTCGGAGGCGGGCACGTAGCGCGCCAGGAAGTCGTCGCGGAAGGCGGGATAGGTGCCTGCGATGATAGATGCGCGCAGCTCTGCGGCCAGGCGCAGCATAAAACGGATGTTGTGGATGCTGCCCAGGCGATAATAAAGCTGCTCCTCGGTGCGCGCCAGGTGATGGACGTAAGCCGCGCTGTAGTTGCGGCAGGTGTAGCAATCGCAGTCCTCTTCGATGGGGCCGCGCATGCTGCGATAACGCGCGCCCTTGATGCTGATGCGGCCCGCGCGTGTAAAAAGAGCGCCATGCCGGGCGACGCGGGTGGGCAGCACGCAATCAAACATATCCATGCCCAGGCCAACCGCCATGACCAGGTCTTCGGGCGAACCCACGCCCAGCAGGTGACGTGGCTTTTCGCGTGGCAATTCGGGCGTGGTGGCGCGCAACATTTCCCACATCAGTTCTTTGGGTTCGCCTACCGAGAGGCCGCCAATCGAGAGGCCGGGGAAGGGCAGTGCGCCGACAAAACGCGCGCTTTGCTGGCGCAGTTCTGGCTCAAAGGCACCCTGCACAATGCCAAAAAGCGTTTGTTGCGGATTATATTGCTCTTTGGCGGCGAGGGCGCGTTCGGCCCAGCGATGCGTGCGCTCCATCGCCTCGCGTGCTGCTGCGGGTGTGCACGGATAGGGCGCGCAGATATCCAGGGGCAGCACAATGTCCGCGCCCAACTCGTATTCGATACGCATCACCATATCGGGCGTGAGCAGATGAGGCGAGCCATCCAGGTGCGACTTGAACGCGGCCCCTTCTTCGCTCAATTTGCGCAGGTGCCCCAGGCTAAAGACCTGAAAGCCGCCGCTATCGGTCAGGATCGGGCCATCCCAGTGCATAAAATCGTGCAGGCCGCCAAATTCGGCGATTAACTGCGAGCCGGGCCGCAGCATCAGATGATAGGTATTGGCGAGAATAATCGCCGCTCCTGCTGCGCGCAGTTCTTCCGGGGAAACGCTTTTCACCGTCGCCTGCGTCCCCACGGGCATAAAAATAGGCGTGGGGATAGAGCCGTGCGGCGTCCCAACCACACCCGCGCGCGCCCAACTCTCCGAACACTCGGCTTCAAGCGTAAATGAAAATGCTGACATAGATTTCTACATGAGGCGCCGATAAAAGGTCAGGCGCGGTCCATTTCTTGATTGTTCTTGCTAAAAAGTATGCGATCTTTCTCTCTAAAAACAAGCGCATCGCTCGGCTTTATTCTCTCATAGTAGTCAAGTTTTTTGCTCAGAGCAAGCGAGCAGATAGAGCATTCTGAAGAAACGCATAAAAATTTCATTAAAATTGGGCAAAGATGAAGAATTCTATGAAAAAAACTCTTGAAAATCGCGAAGGGATCGGGTATGCTTCCATCGGTATCCGGTCTCGGTCTGGTGTACAGTGCTCGTCCAGAACATTTAGTCCCGCGCTGCTAGGGGTGACAGACACGCTGGTGACTCTGCAAGGAAATGGACCTGGAGGTATACCACCATATCATAAGGAGGTCTCTGGTTTGAGTTTCGTTGACAAAACCCTCAAATGCCGTGACTGCGGGAATGATTTTACCTTCACAGCCGGCGAACAAGAGTTTTACCAGCAAAAAGGGCTGATGAATCAGCCCGGTCGTTGCTCCAATTGCCGTACACGCCGCCGCAACGAGGTAAGCACAGGCGGTGGACGTTCTGAACGCGCCCCCCGCGAGATGCATACCGTCATCTGCGCCGAATGTGGAGTAGAAACACAGGTTCCTTTCATCCCTAAAAATGATCGGCCTGTTTATTGTAGTTCCTGCTTTGATAAGAATCGGATGGCCCGCAGCTAAACGATTCTGCCCACACAAGGACGTGCGTACAGCCAGAGATCTATTTCTCTCGCTGCGCGCGCGTCTTTATTTTAGAAGCAAGGCGGTCTGTGACATTTCAGCTGGCTGATCCGTCACAAACTCTATCAACAAGGTTTTACATTTGCATTGCATTGTACGCATTTGTGATTTAAACTATGGGCAAGAATAGTCTACCCACATATCGTCGAGGTGTATTGGATGGTTGCCATTAACCAGGATGAATCGATTGGATTACCTCAGATGACGCTTGAGCATCTGCTTGCAGAGACATCTGCCTATCTCTCTCCACACGATCTGGAGAAGGTACGCGATGCCTTTGAGCTGGCGAATCAGGCGCATATGGGGGTGGTGCGTCGCTCAGGCGATCCCTACATCCAACATCCCCTGGAGGTGGCCCTGCTACTAGCAGATATGCGCATCGACGCCGATGGCATTGCCGCCGCCTTGCTGCACGATGTGGTCGAGGATACCGATTTTACTCTGGCCGATCTGCGCGAGCGTTTTGGCACTGCGGTGGCCAGTATTGTGGATGGGGTGACGAAATTTGATACCCTGGCCGGCACGCAGTCTGCGCCCAAAGAGAAGAATGCGTCGGGCACTCTAGAAACGCCCGAACAGCTTGAGCAGCGCCAGCGTCAGGCCCGCGATCTGAAGCGCCGCCAGCGTACCGAGACGGTGCGTAAGATGTTGCTGGCGATGGCGGAAGATCCACGCGTGGTGGTCCTCAAACTGGCTGACCGCCTGCACAATATGCGCACATTGGACGCGATGAACCCCGTGCAACAGCAGAACACGGCCCGCGAGACCAACGAGATTTACGCACCCCTGGCTCGCCGTCTGGGTATGGCTCTGGTCCAGGCTGAGCTGGAAGACCTGGTTTTCGCCTACCTGCGCCCGGACCAATATGCCCGCCTGACCCGCGAGGTTGAGGAAGAGCGCCGCAAACGTTTGCCCTATATCGATCAGGTTTGCCGTATGCTGCGCGAGGAGATGGCACAGGCTGGTATTGTCGCCGAGGTCCAGCCCTGGCAGAAGCACCTGGCCAGCATTCAGCGCAAATTGGAGCAGAACGGCGGCGAACTGAGCCAGATCCACGATTTTGTCTCCTTCCACATCCTGGTGGATTCGGTCCACGATTGCTACCTGGCACTGGGACATATCCACGCGCTCTGGCGACCCAAAGATGGGCGCATCAAAGATTTTGTGGCCACGCCCAAACTGAATGGCTATCAATCATTGCATACCACCGTCTTCTGCCTGGAGAATCAGTTGGCCGAGATCCAGATTCGCACGCATGAGATGCAGCGTATCGCGGACTACGGCATCGCCAGTTATTGGCATATGAAAGATCATGGTGGCACGCGCCTCTCCACGCGCGAGATGATCACCTGGATCGCGCAGTTGCGCGATTGGCAGCGCGAATTGCCCCAGAACGCCGATGAGTTTGTTGAGGCGGTGAAGGGCGACATTTTCCAGGAGCAGATTTTTGTTTTCACTCCCAAAGGCGAGGTGAAAGACCTGCCACGTGGTTCAACACCGCTGGATATGGCCTATCGCATCCATACCGACATTGGCGACCACTGCGGCGGTGCGCGTATTATCACCAATATGGAGGAGAATGGGCGCCTGGTGACGCGCCTGGTCCCGCTGGACTATGAGCTGAAAGGCGGGGAGATCGTCGATATCAGAGTGAGCAATACGGCTCACCCAACCCGCGATTGGCTCACCTTTGCGCGCACCACCACGGCCCGCACGAAGATTCGGCGCTACCTGAAAACCTACGAACGCGAGGTCAACCTGCAACTGGGTCGCGAGCGCCTGGACCTGGCGCTCAAGGGCATGGGCACTGTGGGTATCAAAGCGGTACAGGATGCTGACCTGACGAAATTTTCCGCACCCAAGAAATACGCGGCATCGGACGATCTCTATATCGCGCTTGGGCGTGCCGAACTGCCGGTGATGTCAGTGGTCGATTATCTCACCCCGCTGCTGCAAAGTCGCGGTGACATTCATAGCGCTGACAGCATCGAGAGCCGCAAGCAGAGTCTGACCCAGAGCTGTGAGGAGAGCGCGACCCCGCTGATTATGGTCAAACTGGCCCACTGCTGTTGTCCACTGCCGGGAGATGAGATTACGGGCCTGGTCAATCCTAACAAGGGTATCGTGGTCCATCGCAGCGATTGCCGCACCTTGCGTCGCTACCGTAGCCAGGAGAGTGAGCGCCTGATCGAGGTCAACTGGCTGCAAATCGAAGCGCAGCACTACCTGGTCCCCGTGATGATGGTTGCGCGGGATCGACCTGGCCTGCTGCGCGATGTGGCCTCGGTGGTCTCGGACGCGAATATCAATATGACCTCCGTCACCTCCACTACCAATCTCTCATTGCAGCGCGCCATCATCACTGCGAGCCTTGAAATCACCTCGCTGGACCAGATAGAGCCTCTCTTTGAGAAACTCAAACAGGTCAAAAATGTGGTGAGCGTGACGCGTGATCTGGGCCATCGCAGCAGCTAGGCCAGATGGGTGAAATTGGAACTTTTCCGCGCTCATGGGTATTATATAAAGTGTAGGATATTGAGAAAAACGTTGTCCACCAACTGCCAGCCATCAGTAGGTCATTGTCCACAGACACCGCATGTGTCCTTCAGAGTGTCACTGGAAATTATAGAATGATAGATATGTCGCTTCGCAAATCGTCGGCGGAGAGGGAACCCATCCACACGTCGGCTCAAGAGTTAATGCAACTTGTTCACGCCTTTATGCCATCCGCTGAAAAGGAGCAGGTGCAGCACGCGTTGCGCCTGGCCTGGGAAGTGTGCGCGGGTGTGCGCGGGCAGCGTCTGCTGCCACCGCTGGAACATGCCCTGGCCATCGCCAATATCCTGGCGGCCATGCACATCGATGGCATCGGCGTCGCGGCTGGCCTGGTCTTCGAGGCAGTTGACGCGGACCTTCTGCCATTATCACGCGTCGAGGAGGAGCTGGGCAGCCCGGTGGCTCGCGTGGTGGACAGTATGCAGCGCCTGAATATTTTGGAGCGCAAGAAGCAGAGTATGTCCCAGGGGCAACCTGCTGCAGACGAAACGGAAAGAGGGCGCGAGTCCAAGAAAAAGCGCAACCGCGAGTTGATGCAGCGTTTGCAGAATGAAACCGTGCGCAAGATGTTCTTCGCGATGGCCGAAGATCCGCGTGTAGTGCTGCTCAAACTGGCCTATCGCCTGCACGCCATGCGCGTGGCCCACAATAAAACCTATCCTGTGGACCAGCAGGAGATGCAACTCATGGCGCGCGAAACCCAGGAGATTTACGCGCCCCTGGCCGGACGCCTGGGCATGTCGCGTCTGGAGAGCGAACTGCAGGATATGTCCTTCGCGGTGCTGGAGCCGGAAAAATACGCCTGGTTGAGCAGCGTAATCGAGGCCGAAAGCAAGCAGTGGCGCGCCTATGTCGAACAGATCTGCGCGATTCTACGCGAGGAGATGCACAAACTGGGTCTGAAGGCGGAGGTTTCTGGGCGCGTCAAACATCTGTATAGCTTTTACAAGAAGCTTGTGCGCAACGCTGGCGAGGATGATCTGGTCGCGAGCTTGCAGCAGGCCGACTTTAGCCAGATTCACGACCTGATCGCCTTTCGCATTCTGGTCGAGAGTACCTCTGACTGTTACCTGGCCCTGGGACATGTGCATAGCCTGTGGAAACCCAAAGAGGGCCGCATCAAGGATTTTATCGCCAACCCCAAGCCCAATGGCTATCAAGCCCTGCACACCACGGTCTTCTGTCTGGCCGATCAACTGGTGGAGATCCAGATTCGCACGTTTGGCATGCACGAAATGGCCGAGTATGGCGTGGCCATGCACTGGCACTATAAAGATGTCGGCGATCAGGCCTCGGCTTCCGCCAAAGAGCTGCTCTCCTGGCTGCGTCAGTTGGCCGAATGGCAGCGTGAACTACGCGCAACTGTCTCCAACGATAGCGAGCTGGTCACCGCCATTCGCGATGAATTTTTGGAGGAGCAGATCTTTGTCTTTACGCCCAAAGGCGATGTCATCGACCTGCCCGTTGGCTCGACGCCACTGGATTTCGCCTATCGCATTCACACCGACATTGGCGATCACTGCGCCGGGGCGCGTGTGACTACCGAAAGTGGCAGCGGCGACAGCGAACAACTGGTCACGCGTATGGTCCCGCTCGATCATGAGTTACAGAGCGGCAATATCGTCGAGATTATTCGCATGCGCACGGCCCATCCAACCCGCGACTGGTTGAGCTTCGCGCGCTCGGACAGGACCCGGACGAAGATCAGGCACTATCTGAAGATTCACGAGCGCGATATTAATATCCAGATTGGACGCGAGCGGTTGGACCGCGAGTTAAAGTTGCAGGCCGGGCGCGGGCTGGAGACGGTACGCGAGGATGCGCAGGAAGACCTCTGCGGTTTTTTCATCAAAAATACCTTTGAGGATATTCTGGCCGCGCTGGGATGCGACGAACTGCGTCCACACGCAGTCGTTGTGAAGATTCAGGAGATCTGGCAGCGCGAAAGCAAGGAGAGCAAGGAACAAGCGGATGAAGCGTTTGAGCTACCCGGCGCCACGCGTACCCCGGCGGGCAACACCGAGGCGCGCCTCAAGGTCGCGGGCGTCAGTGGTTTGCTGACGACGCTGGCCAACTGCTGCTGCCCATTGCCTGGCGATGAGATCGTTGGCTTTATCAGTCGTGGCAAGGGCGCGGTGGTGCATCGCGCGGACTGCAAAAATATTGACCGCTATCGCGAGCGGGACCGGGAGCGGCTGGTAAATGTGAGCTGGACCTCGATGGGACAGCAGCGCTACCTCGCCCCGACGCTGATCACCACGCGCGACCGAGCCGGCCTGATCCGCGATATCGCCAGCGCGGTTTCCGAAGCCAACATCAATATGACCGCAGTCAACTCCCATACCGCGCCCGGCAAAGAGCGGGCGCTGATTACCGTGACGCTTGAAGTAGAGAGCATAGAGCAGTTGCAGTGGGTTTTCGGGAAAATTGGGAAGGTCAAAGGCGTTGTGCATGTCGAACGTGATCTGGGAAAAAAGCGCAAATAGAAGTGGGGGGGGTGGGGGGGGGGGGGGGGGGGAGGGGAGGGGGGGGGTTGGGTGTTTTG
>CAXUEY010000027.1:19472-47420 GCA_964250225.1 uncultured Ktedonobacteraceae bacterium
CTCACTCCCCCCCCCCCCCCCCCACCACCCCCCCCCCCCCCCCCCCCCCCCCCCCCCCACTTCTCCCAAACCTCGTTTAAAAAAAGTTAGCTACGCAAACGATCCAGCACCGGGGGCTGACGCAACTTGGCCAGCGCACCCGCCTCTATCTGGCGCACGCGTTCGCGGGTAATACCCAGTTCGCGTCCAACCTGTTCCAGCGGATGGGCCTGGCTATTATTCAGGCCAAAGCGCAACTGCAAGACCAGGCGTTCACGCGGGGTCAGCACCGATTCGAGCACACGCTGCACCTCATCTTTCAAGGTCTGGGTAGTCGCGAGATCTTCGGGCGAGGCCGATTCGGTATCTGCCAGCACATCACCCAATTCCTGCTCTTCATCTTCGCCGACGGGAAGTTCGAGCGAGACTGGCGCGCCGGGAGCTGATTGGAGTTCTACCATGCGGATAGGATCAAGGCCCGTTGCCACAGCCAGTTCCAGCTCGCTGGGTTCGCGGCCCAGTTCTTGCAAGAGGCGTTGGCGTTCGCGGCGAATGCGGTTGAGGGCGGTATTCACATACACGGGGAGGCGGATCGTGCGCCCTTTATCGGCGACGGCCCGGCTGATCGCCTGGCGAATCCACCAGGTTGCGTGCGTAGAGAAGCGGTGCCCACGCCGCCAATCGTAGCGTTGCACCGCCCGGATCAGGCCAATATTCCCCTCTTGAATCAGGTCGAGCAAGGTCAGGCCGCGACCAACATAGCGTTTAGCGATACTGACCACCAGGCGCAGATTGGCCAGGATAAACTGCCGTTGCGCGTCGCGGTCGCCCGCTTCAATACGCTGGGCCAGCTCAACCTCGCGCTCGTGCGTAATCATAGGAACGCGGCCAATTTCGCGCAGATATGTCATCACCGCGTCCGATTCGCCGGCGTCTGAGGGCTGAGCATTATGCTCATCACCATCCTCTGAACGGCGACGGCGCGGATTAGGGCGCCGGGGGTGAGAAGTATCTTCGGGCGGAGCCGCAGGGAGAGGCAGGATGACAGAAGTTTCTGATTCAGGGGAACCTGGAAGCTGGGCCAGGTCTTCATGTATTTCGGCCATATCATCTAATTCCAGCGGAGCTGTATCCAGGCACGCAACATCTTCTTCTAGCTCTGATTCATCCTTCCCACTACATTCGCCCTCATCTGTATCAGTACACGCAAGATCTTTCTTAAGCAAACGCCCAAGAATGTCATCGTATTGCCTGGTCAGATCCGTATTTGTTTTTTCAGTGTCAGGGTGGGGCAGTAATGCTCCAGCCGCGTCACGCTCCAAATTAATCATTTTGCGCCCTCCGTGAACAGTAGTATCTTAAGCAGCAAGATAGCCATAGCTTCCAGCGGTTCGGCTCCAAACACTTAAGGAAAGCCATCCTGCTATCGGGATACCGTGTCTGAAAAACCGAGTGGGAGGAAGTCAAAGACGCACACAGCTCGTAGTCTCTATGATATAGAAACGCAGAGAGATCGGGAAATATTCCTTCACCACCCCTAATTATAACGCAAAAGCCCCCTTTCTTCTAGTCCCCTGGGCGCGAGCTTCCTCAAAATCGCCGCTTTTGGGTCGTTTTTGGTCGCGCTTCTCGCCGAGCAGTTCTCAAGTTGACCCACCAATTAGTACTGTCCCGATTGAACGAGGTGCCTCTACTAAAGAGACGCACCAGCCTTATATTTATATTACGTTTCAGAGCAACGAAAGTGATAACCGTCGAACATTCTGAGTCAATTATGACGACAGGCGTTGGGATGCGGCGTCTGGCTCATCTGGCCCTATCAAAGCTGAAGAAGGCGCTGCCAATGGTGCAGTTATGTTTGCGCGTGGCGTAGAGGGAGCTTCGCCTGTTTTGTGCATATGCTTGAACAGCTTGAACGTTTGCAAGGTCAGCCAGAGCGTCAGCAGAGCCGCGAGCAGCAGGAGGGAGAACGAGCCGAGCACGTCGCCAACCGCATCCCAGCTTGCGCCAAACACATAGCCCAGTACAAGAGGCAGAGCAGCCCCCAGTGCCTCGCCAGCCGCGTCGTAGAGCACAAAACGCCGGTAGGGGTAGCGTTCTGCACCGGCCAGGATGTTGATGACGCCGCCCAGGGCTGAGACCAGAAAACGACTAAAGAAAATCGCCCAGGCTCCCAGACGATGGAAATAGAGACGCGAACGTACAATAGTACTGGGCTTGATGATGCGCAGCTTGCCCGATTTTTCCAGCCAGTCCAGCAGGCGGCTGCCCCAGCGCCGACCCAGGAGATACCCAAGATTATCACCAGCCACAAACGCCGTAATCGAGATAGGGATCAGAATGGCGAGGTTGAAGTCGCCCAGCGCGGCAAACGCGCCAGCAGCCAGTAAGACCAGGCTCGTCGGCAGGGGAATGCCCACAGCAGAGATAAAGACTGCCAGCCAGAGAATAGGATAACCATACTGCTGCAGCCAGATCAGCAGATAAGGAAGCAAGCCACTCATCAGGGATGCTCCCTTCCATAGCGCCAGGGCGGTGGGTAGCGCGAGAGATGCGTCGATGGCGTAGCAGGATTACTGCACACGAGATGCTTTGCCCGATATTGCTTGATGGTATTGCGCACAGCGTTCAGCACAGTATTGAGCGGGCGGCGATAGTAGTTCGCGATAACACGCAGGTTCGCGTGCTGCCGTAGGGTCGGCGAAGTAATGTGCAGGGACTGGGTGAGGCAAGCCGCAGGGACATGATAAACGCGCGCTATATAAGGCAGCGTCATCCAGGAACTGATCGTACTGACGTCCCCAGCCATGATATGCTGCCGCTTCTGCGCCAATTGTTGATAAGCCTGCACAGTGCTGACGGCGGCAAAAATCACGCTCGCCAGGGCCACACAGAGCAACAGACTGACGCCAAGCAATTTCAGACGTGTGCTCACGGTTCGTTATCTTTCTCTGCGCGCCCCTGTATACCAGATATCCAGCGCGCCAGCAAATTGCGCCTACAACCCTCTTGACGGGACTCATCCACTGCCTCTAGAATAGCAGAATGGATACAGTAGTGCAACACCTGAAGGTGGCAATGAAACGCATTGACGCAACTTTACCGCTGCCGGTCTACGCGACGGTGGGTTCGGTTGGCTTTGATCTGGTGTGCAGGGAAGAGGTCGAAGTGCTGCCCCGGCAGATCGAGCTGATTCCCGGCAATGTGATTGTGCGCATTCCTGAGGGATATTTTCTGCTGCTGACATTGCGCAGCAGCACGCCTCGTCGCAAGGGTTTGCTCATTCCCAATGGCGTTGGCATCATCGACCAGGACTATTGTGGCGAAGGGGACGAACTGAAAGTGCAGGTGCTCAACTTTAGCGATGAAGCTGTGCAGGTGCATAGGGGCGAACGGATCGCTCAAGGGCTATTCCTGCCGGTGATGCGTGTCGACTGGGAAGAGGTGCATGAGCCGGGCCAGGGACGGGGCGGATTTGGGAGTACAGGGTCATGAAACCCAACTACTATACGCTGCTGGGAGTCACTTCCAGAGCCAGCACAAGCGAGATCAAGCGGGCCTATCGACGCATGGCGCGCCAGCACCATCCTGACGTGAACGCGCAGGCCGAGAATGAGCACATCAAGCGCGTGAACGAGGCCTACGCCGTGCTCAGCGACTCGCGTAAACGCCAGCGCTACGACGAACTGCTGCGTCAGCTTCGACAGCGCTCTGAGACTGCGCGCCGCGAGCAAGAGAGAGCACAGCGTGAACAGGAGAAGGCTCAGCGCGGGCTGCAAATGACCTGGATGCAGGGTGCCTTTGGCTTTGTACGCGAACTCAAAGAAGGTCTGCACGATGAAAACGCGAGCCGCGCAGAAGAGCAGCCTCGTCCCCAGCCACAGCACAAGCCATCGCATCCTCAACAGCAGGAGCCACAGCGCGAGCCGAAAATGACGTGGGCGCAGGGCATGGCCGGTTTTGTGCGTGAACTCAAGAAGGATATGCGCGACGATGGGTGAGCCTATTCCACCTGAGGAGTCTCGGCGAGGCCTGGCCAGTGAGGGAGCAAGAAGCGCAGGCCCAGCCCCTGGCCGACGAGCGCGATCAGCACGACGCCATAGACGATATCTTCGAGTAGTTTGCGTTGCACAAAGCCCGTGGGCAGGCTGAGCACCAGGGCCAGCGAGAGTGCCCCGCGCAGACCGACCAGCACGAGGATGGGCCGCCAGGCGCGAGCAAGCGGTTGTGGCGTGGGCAACCAGCGCGGAGGTCGTGTGCATCGTCGGGCCAGAACGTTATGCAGGGGCATCAGCAGGTAAACCAGCAAAAAACGCCCCCCGATCATGCCCAGTACGGCCCAGAAGATGCCGGGCAGCGCGTACAAAAAATTGGACTCGCCAATCTGAATCCCCAACAGTAGAAAGAGCAGCGAATTGGCCAGGTACGCGATAAATTCCCAGACTTCCCGCGCGGCCTCTTGAGCACGTTGAGACATCTGACGATGACGTCCATAGCTGCCGATGACCAGGCCAGCTCCTACCACCGTGAGCAGGCCGGAGGTATGCAGCGTATCCCCCAGCAGGTACGCGCCGTAGGCCGCGCAGAACGTCACCGTCGTTTCGATCAGGTGATCGTTCACCAGGAACAGAAAACGCGCCACTATCCAGCCCAGCAGCAGACCCAGCAATGGGCCGCCCAGCAGCAGCCAGAGGCTCTCCAGCGCGATGGCCAGGCCGGATGGATGCCCAAACTGGCCGTTGAACGCGGCCATGCCCAGCGAGGGCAACAACAGCCCCAGCACGATCTCAAAAACCGCGACCCCCACGCCATCATTGAACAGGCTCTCACCCTCGATAATGGTCACCAGGCGTTCGGGCAGGCCCAGTTGTTGCAAAAGTGCGATCACAACTACAGGATCGGTTGGCGAGATGATCGCACCCAGCAAGACTGCTAGCAGCCAGGGCAAGCCGCTTCCCAGATGCAACGCCACAGCCAGAACCGCGATAGCCAGCAGCAAACCAGGCCCGGCCAGCAAAGCAATCGGCAGCCAGTCAGCGGCGATTTTCTCGGTTTCCACGTTCCACGCCCCCTCGAAGAGCAGTGGAGGCAGAAACAGGAAGAGCACAATATCGGGACTGAACACAATTTCATTGAGCACGGGCAATAAGCCAATCAGCAGACCGGAAATTACCAGGATCAGCGTGTAGGGCAGGTGTAACCGCCTGGCTATCAACGCCACGAGCAGCGTCACCCCCAACAGAATGACCAGCAAGAGTACCGCGTGAGCAGTTGTTGAAGTGGCTCCGCTCCTGGCCAGCGCGCCTACGATCAGCGGCATGCTCATCTCGGCTCCCTTTCAGGACGCCGGACACCGAAGAGACGCCGGACACCGAAGAGACGCCGGACACCGGAGGGGCGCCGGACACCGGAGGGACGCCGGGCGCGAGGGCCGGCGCTACACGCAAGGGGGAATGGTGGCCAGCACCAGCGTGTGCTCCAATTGCTCGGATCATGCTTTTTTTCATGTAACACCTGTGCGAGTACCCTTCTGTTCCAGATTTCTCTAAGCGATCTCTCTTTTCATTGTAGCGAGCACGCGATAAGCTGTGCATATAATAGATGAACATCGTTTTTATTGATGTGGAAAGGAAAAAATATTGTATGGCAGACCTTCCATCTTTTGCAATGCGCGTGTCCGATGTCTCCACTGCCCGCGCCTTTCTGGTAGAGAAGCTCGATTTTACCCTGAACGAGCACAGGCCCGACGCGGATATCGCCTACCTGTTTGATCCCAATGAGAAGGACGTTATCTTGCTGGCTGGCCCGGCGGCGCGTGATCTCTCTGCATATTTGAACGCGGAGCACTTTATCGCTACGCCGGGAGAGAGCATTAGCATCGGAGGCGACCTGGAGACCCGGCAGGCTGAGTTACGCGGCAAAGGAGTAAGCGATTGTCAGATCAAACAGAGCCGCATCGGGGACCGCACCCTGGCCTTCCCCATCTTTGATAACTACACCTTCCTCTGTACCGCAACAGCCGCCCATACCTTCGACGAATTGCTTCGCCTGTACGCGCATTTGGCCGTCGAACTGGATGAGGCGCTGGCCGGGCTGAGCGCAGAGGAGACGCGCCTGCCCTCGCGCACCTTCAGCAGATGATGGAGCAGGTTAGCATCCTCCGCAATTTTTAGAACAGGGAAAAATTGCCTCTTCTTCCTCTTGACTTAATTTTTCCCAGGTGTTATCATGCGGCTAATTATTAGAACAAAATACCAAATTGGAGGAAACCACCATGGCTATGCAGCAAGCCCGCAGGAAATCGCAGGCCGCGGACGTTACCTGGGATATCGCAGAAGAGGAAGAGTATTATGTGACGCGCCCGCATAGCAGCGTGCGCCGTTACAGGCAACCGGTGCAGCGCGACGCGTTAGACAATGGCGCTCCTCAGCAAGCGACCATTGTACCGAGGCGTAGGGCCAGTAGCATGGCCCCGGCTGGCGGCGCCATTACCTCGAAGGCCATTGACCCACCGAGGAATAGCACGCGCTCGACTCGCAAACGTCCACCCTGGCTGGCATTAAGCGTAGGAATGTTATGTATGCTGGGCCTATTTATGGGGTTCAGGGTGTTTACTTCCTGGTGGCAGGTCCACCAGGACGACACTACCTATGGGCGCCCGCGTACCTACCAGGTCGATGCTATCGTCGGGCATCAGGACGGAGCAGGGCACCAGTCGCACTTTATCTTTATGAATTTGAACAGCCATGTCGTCATCGTCGAATTCCCCGGTGGCGACGCAGCACACGCCGTCGTCTACACCGGTCCCACCCTCTTTGGCGATAATAGCAACCTGGTGCCAGTCACCGGCGAGTTCAAAGATATCAACGGCGATGGTCGGCCCGATATGCTTGTGCATATTCAGGACCAGACGCTGGTGTTTATCAACGATGGCACGAAATTTCGCCCGCTCCAACCGGGCGAACACGTCAATGTATGAGGTGGGTCACTATGCAGGGAGGGGTAAGCGCATGAGAGTGTGCTCACCTTTCCCGAAATCATGATGGAAAACAGGGCAAAAAAGACGGGCGCTCAGTGCTTGAGCGCCCGTCTTTATCGTAACAGATAGTTCGTTCATTTCTTGCACGCTTCCGCGCGTCTTTCTATCAGCCGCCATTCATAGAAGCATGCAAGCTTCCCCCCGAACCGTTCCTCTTTTGTCACGAGAGAACTATACCATGACTCCCCTGCTGAATAGATGAATCACCTCCATGATTTTATGGATGTATGTTCATGCATTGAGGAAGCAGCGTAACGCGTGTCCTGACAGTTTTTTCAGAAAGGCCGCGCTTCGTTCCAACTGGACGCTAATCAGTGCCATTCAGTATAATAGGGATGAGAAGAAATATGAGATTGAGCGAAAGGCAGATACATGTTACTGGAAGCCGAGGTTTGTAAGATGCTGGTCAGCGGCGATCCCTGGGCGTGCTGGCAGGGGTTTCAGTTGCCAGTAAGCGATGAGTTTATTTGCGTCTGGACACCACTGGGAACGAAGAAACATTGGAAGCCGAACCACTGGAAGCCCGATTTCTTCCACTCGGATTGCCACACTCTGACCTATATGTGGCCAGATGAGTGGTTTGCTATCCATATGAGCTATACCCAGGATGGACGCTTTAGTTGGGGCTATTGCGATGTGACGTTGCCCACGCCTGCCTATACCAGTGAGACGCGCGAGCTGATCTACACCGATCTGTACGTAGATGTAGTGATTCGCGAGGATTATAGCGTTTATACCAAAGATCAGGAGGTCTATGAACGCGCCGCCCAAAAATATCCCATCGTTGCGGAGTCGCGCCAGAAGTCGTTTGAGGTGCTGGACTGGATGGAGGCGCACGCGAAAAACTGGAGCGGCCCTTTCACGATCATGCCCAGACAGTTGCCGCGCACCGATTGGGAGGACTTGAGCACGAGCGAGATCCGTGCATTGATGGGCAGGTAGTGGGATGGTGAGCGAGGCATTGCACGTGAACAAGATTCGTGAGCTGCCAGGCGGGATATTGAACCGAGAACCAGGCGCAAGCGCGATCAACGCATTGGTAGGTAGGTAGCAAGATGTTGAGCGAAGCATTGCGACACAAACTGGCCGCGCTGGACATCACGGCCAGCGACGAGACTGCGCTGCGCGAGGCTCTGGAGGCATGCGTTGAGACGTATACTCTCTTCAAGCTAGCACCCTGGCCCGCGCGACGCTGGCGCTGCCATTATCGTCTGATGTTGCGCGATCAGATGTACGACGGACAGAGCGTGGAAGATGTGTATGCCCTGGCGCTGCTGGCGCGCCAGGAGAACCAGTAACCCCACAAAAACTCTCCTCGCATACCCAGGAGTCTCTGCTGATGAGATGACCAGTGGGTATTTGCATGCGTATGCATACTTAGTTTATAGAGGCTTGATATATAGCACCTTTGGGCCTCGTAATGTCGTACCTCTCCTCTGGACCTGTTGCACGCTCGAACCGGGGGGTCGTTGTTTATACTTTGAGAGTGGAAGGGGTAGTTGAACTGCTCCACTCTCTTAACAAAATTGTGTGTGGTGCTCTTCTGCCCAGTCTGGCTAACCGTCTGTGCGCGGACTCTCGCGCCAGCCTGGAGAGAAGGGGTATGTGAAAGGGATAGAGATCATGCTTCGTACAATGTGTAAAGGGAAAATTCATCGCGCAACCGTTACTCAGGCCGACCTGAACTATGTAGGCAGCATCACGGTTGACCAGGATCTACTGGACGCCGCGAACATTTATCCGTATGAGAAGGTTCAGGTGGTGAACATTACCAATGGGGCGCGCCTGGAGACCTATACCATTGCCGGTGCGCGTGGATCTGGCGTCATCTGTCTAAATGGCGCGGCAGCTCGCCTGACCGCTACCGGCGACCTGGTGATTATTATGAGTTATGCCCAGTTCGCAGAGCACGAGATCCGCGAACTGACCCCCGCTATTGTCTTTGTGGATGAAGCGAATCGTCTGGTGGAGACAAAACAGGTGCCGCTGTTTGAGATGCTCCCCGAACCGATTCTCGAAACAGTATAGTAGCCCCCTTATTAGGATGTGGTATTCATTCAGCCGCGCAGTTGAATGAATTACTGCATATCCCCTCTCTATCTAACGTTCGTAAGGTGATATTATCCTCATGTTTCCTCCATACTGCCACCCCAGCGCGGCCACGAGGGAAAGTGCAGGGAAAGACCTTTGCCAGTTCAACGAACGATGTGCTACCATGCAGGAGAAATCAGAATTCATCACCCCAAACAGAGAGGAATCTTGTGGCAGAGACATTTGAATCAGTATATAGTCCCTTGCTGAAGGCGGTGTTCACCGAGCAGGCGCGCGATCAGCTTGCGCGTGGGGCCGAGGCGCTTCCAGCAGCTCGCATGTACGCCGAACTGGGCAAGCCAGATTTTACGCTGGCCTTTCTCCTGCTAAGCGAGCAGGCGGAAGAGGAGAAACGCGCGCTTCTGGCCCGGGCCTATGAGCGGCGCGCGGAACTCTCTACGGCGAAGGCCGCCGAGTATAGTATGAAGTTCCATCGGCCCTTTCCGCTAATCAAGTTGGAGGCGCGCAAAGATCTGCAAGCGGCGCAAGCTATCCGATTGGGTCAGCCCATTATAGAAAACATCTAAGCAATTTTTGTTATTAGCAGGCCCAACCAAGCGTATATACTACCAGGGAATATTTTTAACGTTCAAGTAAAGGACGACGTTTTTCTCAAGGGATGGGGAGACGCCGCTATTTGTGATAGTATGCCACGATGTTTAAATCCGAAAAAAGCGCATGAGAATCCAGTCTCGCTGGCGCGCCCGGTGCTGTCCGGCTCGACAGTCGCACTCTCCGAGATGGATACACATAAAAATAGTGAGATCGGCGAGGCCCAGGTCGGCTGCCAGTTTTGCAAATATTTGTTGGAAGGCGCCCTGCTCGGCGATTGCCGCGCCCTGCGCTGGATCGGGTCTGGTGCATTTGGCGATGTCTATGAAGCGCAACAGTTGCCGCCCGTCAATCGCCGCGTCGCCATCAAGGTTATGTCGATAGAGCGCGTGGTCGATGGCCAGTCCGCCGAGATGTTTGCACACGAGGTCAGCACTATTGCCGCGCTTGACCATCCCCACATCCTACCCGTGTTGCGCGCTGGTATCATCGAAGATGGACGATCCTATCTGGTAATGAAGTTTGCCGCGCAAGGTTCACTGCAACACTACTGCCAGCCCACCGGCGCGGTCGTCTCATTCTTGCCGACCCTCTCCCCCGCTGACCTGGGGGAGGCGCCCGGCGACTCGCTAGTCATTGCCACCGCTGAGACACAGGAAATCGTCGATCTTATCGACGAGGGTGAGGCCGAGGTCCACGCGCAGAACGCATCACTCGATAGAGCAACGCCCGAAGCCCTGGCCGAACACGACTCCACTTCACTCCACGACTATAAGAAGTTCGCAGGAAACGGGTCCAAGAACGGCACAGCTTCCGCCCCAGAACACACGCACAACGCCCAGGCTCCCAACTCGCAACACGCATCTGCCGCGAAAAATGGGACAAACGGCGTGGCCCACGCGCAACAGGCGAAAAATGGGGCACAAGCTGCGGAGTTGATCGACACAGTACAGCTTGAAGAGGGTCAACAGCCTGTGACGCCGCTTCCGACGAACATTGAGCAGGCTGACACACTGCCCCTGGCCGATGCTGGCAAGCCTGGCGCGGCTACAACACCACGCGTATCGGGCGAGGTGAACCTGCTCTCGCCGCAAAAAGCCTTGCGCTATCTCGAAGAAGCTGCGTCGGCCCTACAATACGCGCACGAGCATAGCCTGATCCATCTGGATGTCAAACCTGCCAACCTGCTCCTGGATGCACAGGAACGGGTGATGCTGGCAGATTTCGGCGTCTCTGTCCTACTCGATGGCTATACCCACGCATCGCTCCATTATTATGTAGGCACACCGCTCTATACCGCACCCGAACAGTGGTTGGAGCAGCCGCGCGCGGCCAGCGACCAGTATGCCCTGGCCGTGACGTTCTACCAACTGCTGACCGGACGCGCACCCTTTACTGGCAACCTCTACGCGGTGATGCATGGCCATTTGCAGTCGCCACCACCGCCACTGCGCGAGTTCAACCCGCTGCTCCCCGCGCAACTGGAGCCGGTTTTTCAGCGCGCACTCGCCAAAGACCCGACCAGACGCTACCCTGATGTTCTCGCCTTTGCCCACGCCTATCGCGAGGCGTTGGAAAGCGTCGCTCATACCCCGACTGGCGCGGGCACAGAGCAACGTACACCAGCACCGCCGCAAAAAATGGAGCAGCAGGTGTCACAACGACCCTCGCAAGGCAACGCGCCCCTTGTGCTGCCCGCCAATAATCAGGTCAAGCCTGCACCGGTTGGACCGCTCGATAGATATGATGCGAGTAGAGAAGACACAGAACCACCCGGCGCGTGGTCGCCTCCACCGCGTCGGCAGCACCGAGCGCGCAACGTGCTGCTCGTCCTGCTGGCCTTGCTGCTTGTCGCTGGGGGTGGTCTGGGGCTGGTGCGCGTGGAGCAACCCTGCTGGCTGGGCGTCTGTGCGCGCATTACGCTGAGCAGCACTACAGTAAATTTTACCAATAACGGGAAGCCGCAGCCGATCACCATGACCAATACCGGCGCGACTGACCTCAACTGGGTGGCCGAGTGGAGTACGCCGCACTCCTGGCCGACCGTCTACCCCACAACTGGCAAGCTGGCCCCAGGCAAAACTGCTATGCTGACCATCACTGCTAACGTCGGTAGCCTCGCCAAAGGGGATTACAACGACAGGCTCACCATCAACGGTGGCGCGGGCGTCGTCGCACAAACTATCGCGGTCACAGAGCATGTCGCGGTCGATGACGGCATCTACGTCGACACGTCCCTCGTGCCTTTCCAATATGCACACAACCACCTCCAGCCTGCAACGCAAACCATCAAGTTAACTAACCATAATGGCCATACCTTCACCTGGGGCGCGCTGCTCTCGACCGATAACAACTGGCTTGTGGTGGCACCTGGCAGCGGCACCTTGCTCAACGACCAATCCGTCGACCTTACCTTGAGCGCCCCTACGGTCCAGAGTTTGCCTAGTAAAACATATACGGTGCGATTCTCAATACAAGGTGCGTTTGATAATCATACTATTTACTCTATGCAGCCGCTTACATTGACGTTACAGGTGCAGCAGCAGCCTGCTATCACGCCGACTGCGACACCCACCTCGCCACTCACGTTCAGTATGCAACAGTTGACATCGTCGGGCGCACCGGGCCAGGGGCGTTCGCTGCACAGCATGGTCTGGGACCCGCAGAACAATACCGTGCTGGTCTTTGGCGGCGTGAATAGTCAGGGGTTGCACAACGATCTCTGGTCGTACAACCCCAATAGCGGCCAGTGGACCCAACTCACGCCCTCCACAAATGCCACTTCAACCGATTGTAGTGGGAGCAGCCCGGCCCCGCGTGCAAGTGCGGCAATGGTCTGGGATAGCATCGACAATGAAGTACTAATCTATGGCGGCATTGGGGCGAATCACACCTTCCTGAGCGACCTCTGGGCCTATTCGCCCAACGCGGGCACGTGGACGCTGCTGAGTTGCACGAATAGCGCGTCCAACACGCCTGGTCCGCGTTCAGGCGCGGGTGTGGCCTGGAATGGCAATCAGATGCTGCTGCTAGGTGGTCACAATAGCGACAATAGCAGCGGGCTGCTGGACGATTTCTGGTCCTACACGCCCGGTCCGGCTGGTGCGAAGGGGAGTTGGAGCCAGCTTCAGAATTCACCGCTGGGCGCGCTGGTCTATCCCACCATGTCCTGGGATAGTCGGGATCGGGCCTTGTACGTCTTTGGCGGCACGACAGCCACTGCGCAATCGAATACCATCGCGACATATCAGCCGAGCAATGGTGGTTGGCATATCGCTACACCGAGCAACGCGCCGGGCACAGGTCCAATGGCGCGCCAGCTCGCCCTGAGCGCCTGGGATAGCAAGGACAACGTCTTCCTGATGACCGGTGGCTGGTCAGCTACAGACAAAACGACCACCTTGAATAGCCTGTGGTCCTATTCGCCCGACCAGAACATCTGGTGGCAGAATAGCGAACCCCAGATCGCGAAAAGCAGCGGCGGCTTCCCTGGCCGCTCGGCCTCCATCATGGTCTGGGACAGCTCAACCAACAGCGCCTATCTCTACGCCGGCGTGGGCAGCCCCGACACTACAATTGTGCTGAACGACCTGTGGGTCATTCACGCGGGCTAATAGAGCACCCACAAGCGCCTGACGCGGGGGCTAGCACCACATGATTGGTCGCGGCATCCCATACCCCTCGCGTCCGGTGCGGTGGGAGCACGCAAACCGCTTGCAAAAAATTCGCCCGTTGGGTATACTTGTTCATACAAACATATATTCACTTCACGTCGGGAAGAGTAGACCTCTGGTGAGCTGCTAGAGACGAAGGGTCGCTGGCTGGAAGCCCTTCACAGCCGCAGGTGTCGAATGTCGCCCAGAGACGTTTTGCAGAAGAAAGCCGCGCGCCAATCCCGCGTGGTGAGTAGATCACGCACGGGTGAGCCCGTTATAGCGAGGCCCCGATCATCTCGGCTGACATGTTTGGGCGCGCCTGTAACAGGCGCGTGTTGAGCAGACAAGACGAGCCGTCGGGGTAAAAGGTGCGTCGGCGCGTACAGCCCCGGCGAATTGAGGTGGTACCGCGAAACAATCGACCCTTTCGTCCTCTAGAGGATGAAGGGGTTTTTTGTTGGGCGCGGATTGCGCAAGGGTCGAGCAATCCGCGACATGAACGCTATAAGGAGCATACAATTATGAGTCTTGCCAAACGGTACGACCCTGCCACAGCCGAGCCTGCTCTACGCGACCTCTGGCTACGCGAGGGAATCTATCACTTTGAGCGCGAGGACGAGCGGCGGCCCATTTACGCCATCGACACGCCGCCACCAACAGTCTCAGGCTACCTGCACCTCGGTCATATGTATTCGTACAGCCACACCGACTTTATGGCGCGTTTCTGGCGTATGAACGGCTACAACGTGTTTTATCCAATGGGCTATGATGATAACGGCCTGCCCACCGAGAGGCTGGTGGAGAGGCGTATGGGCATCACCGCGCCTCAGGTGGGACGCGCGGCCTTTATCGAGAAGTGCCTGGAGGTGAGCGAGGAGGCTGAACGGGACTACCAGGTGCTCTGGCAACGGCTGGGCCTCTCGGTGGACTGGCGCTACAGCTATCGCAGCATCGATGAGCACTCGCGCAGAACTTCGCAGTGGTCGTTTCTCGATCTCTACAAGAAGGGGCTGGCCTATCGTCGCGAAGCCCCGACCATCTGGTGTCCCGAATGTCGCACCGCCATCGCCCAGGCCGAACTCAACGATCTGGAGCGCGCGAGCGAGTTTGTGACCCTGGCCTTCACGCTGGAGAACGGCGCGACGCTGCCCATTGCCACGACGCGGCCCGAACTGCTGCCAGCGTGTGTGGCCGTGTTCGTACATCCAGAGGACGCGCGCTACGCCGGGCTACTCGGCTCGCGCGTGAACGTGCCACTGCTGGGCTACGATGTGCCGCTGCTGGCCGATCCCCAGGCCGAGCCTGAGAAGGGCACCGGCGCGGTCATGTGCTGCACCTTTGGCGACGTGACCGACGTGGCATGGTGGTACACGCACAATCTGCCGCTCAAGATCATCATTGGACGCGATGGGTGCATGACAGAGGCTGCGGGCGATTTTGCTGGTCTGTCCACGCGGGAGGCGCGCCAACAGATCGTGGCGCAACTGGATGAGCGCGGGCTGTTGCTCAAACGCGAGCCGGTGGCGCAATCGGTGCGCGTGCATGAACGCTGTGATACGCCCGTAGAGTATCTCGTGGCCTGGCAGTGGTTTATTCGCGTGCTGGACTTCAAGCCGCAATTGCTGGAGGCGGGCGAGAAGATCGAGTGGCAGCCCGCGCATATGCACGCCCGTTATCGCGAATGGGTGGAGAAACTGGGCTGGGACTGGTGCATCTCGCGCCAGCGCTACTTTGGCGTGCCCTTCCCGCTCTGGTACTGTCGGCAGTGTGGCGAGGTGATGCTGGCCGACGAGACACAGTTGCCGCTGGACCCCACGACGCAGGCTCCTGCACGAACCTGTCAGTGTGGTAGCCACGATTTCGCGCCGGAAGAGGACGTAATGGACACCTGGGCCACCTCGTCGATGTCGCCGCAGATCGTGGGCCGCTGGTTCGCCGAGCCGGATCTGTACGAGCGCGTATTCCCCTTCGCTCTGCGTCCACAGGCGCACGAGATCATTCGCACCTGGGCCTTCGACACCATCGTGAAGTCGCTGCACCACTTCGGCAAACTGCCCTGGAGCACGATTGCCATCTCCGGCTGGGGTCTGGCCGCGGCAGGCAGTGAGAAAATGAGCAAGAGCAAGGGTGGTGGTCCAATGTCGCCACTGGCCATGATCGAACGCTATTCGTCCGACGCCGTGCGCTACTGGGCCGCGAGCAGCGGCTTTGGCAAAGATTCGATCATCAGCGAGGAGAAGATCAAGAACGGCAGCAAGCTCATCACCAAACTCTGGAACGTGGCGCGTTTCAGCGAACGGTTTCTGGCGGAACAGCGACCAGAATTCTCAATGGTGCTCACGCCAACGGACCGCTGGTTGCTGGCGCGGCTGGCGAGCCTGATCCGGCGCGTGAGCGAGTTGATGCGCGGGTACGAGTACGCGGCGGCCAAAAGCGAGATCGAGAGCTTCTTCTGGCGCGACCTGGCTGATAACTACCTGGAGATGTGCAAAGAGCGGCTCTACGGCGAGGCCAGTCCTCTACGCGAAGGTGCCTGGTACACCCTCCATTATGCCTTGTTCATCACGCTCAAGCTCTTCGCACCGTTCCTACCATATGTGACCGACGAGATCTATCGCGGCCTCTTCGCGCAGAGCGACGGTCGGCGCTCGATCCATCTCGCGCCCTGGCCGGTGGCGCATCCCTCCTGGCACAAAGAGCAGGCCGAGGAAATGGGCGAGACCCTGATCGAAGTGGCCACGACAGCCCGACGTTACAAAAGTGAGCACAGCCTCTCGCTGGGCACGGAGCTGGCATGTTTACGTATCACCACGCGTGATGAAGAGCTGGCGAGCGTGCTTGCAGCGGCGCGCCTGGATATCCTGAGTGTGACGCGTGCCAGAGAACTGACCATTCATGTGGAGCATACGCTGGCAAACAGGCTGGCGATTGAGATAGAGGTGTGATGGGCTGATTGTGCCAATGTGACGAAAACCCCCACCTGGCTTCTGATAAATCGAAGTTTTGTACTTCCACTTATCAGGAGCCAGGTGGGGATTGCGAGTCAGGCAGAATCTATGAGCGGCGTGTGCGGTCCTTCTGTTTGTAGACCACAGGAGTCGCTTTGCGCCTGGGCATCGTTGGCACCTCAGCTACCGCAGGCACCTCCTCGGAGAAAGCCTCTTTTCCCGTCTCAGAAACGACAGTCGCGGGCTGGCGAATCAGGTAGTAGAGGACCGCGCCAATGATGCCGCCAATGATTGGGCCAATGATATAAATCGCCAGGTTCCCCCAATCCAGGTGGTGGCTGGCGATCCCGGAGATCACAGCGGGACCAAACGAACGCGCGGGATTCATCGAGGCGCCAGTAAGCGGGCCACCCCACAGCGCTCCCAGTAGAATCGCCCCGCCAATCGCGAAAGGCGCAACGTACCTGCCAATGCCGCGCGGATCGGTGGCCACCGCGCTAATTACAAAGACCAGGAAAGCAGTCATCGCCGCCTCTATCAGAATCACCTGTAATGTGCTGATATGTGGAGCGACGGGGAAATTTACCGTTGTTGCCAGCAATGCAGAGCCAAAGAACCCCAGCAGCATCCACGCGGCCAGGGTAGCGCCCAGCAGTTGGGCAATCAAATAGACCGGCAGATCACGTAAAGGCAGGTGGCCAGTTGTCGCCAGGCCAATGGAGACGGCGGGATTGATATGGCCGCCAGAAATGTGTCCGGTTGCCGCGACCATCAGCGCGACCACCAGCCCAAAGGCCAGCGCCACACCGATAGATGGCAGATTGTGCTGCGTGCTCGCAATAATCGCGGCGCCCCCAGCAGTCACGAGTCCAAATGTGCCAATGAGTTCGGCGAGAGCTTTACGCCAGAGTGTGTTAAGGTTAACCATTAAAGTTCCTCCTGAAGAGTAGCAGAAAAATAAGTTGAGAAGAGCTTATCATAAATTGACCAAAATTGGAATGGTAGGTTTCCCACACGTGATTTAAATGGATGGGCGGAGAAAATTGAAAATTTTCTCCGCCCATCCATTTAAATCACGTGTTAAAGGGTATTTACCCATTTTCCTTGTGGATGAGCAGTATGGACGCGTTGGAAGCCCACCGACTCGTTGACGCGGTGAATGGGGATATTATGGCTAAAAGGTTCGGTAAACGCGCTGGTGGCTCCATGCGCTTTGAAACGGTGGAGCATCTCCAGAAGCACCACGCGTGCCAGGCCGCGTCTGCGGAACCGTGGATGCACGCCGATTGGCTCGACGTGCGCGAGCTGACGCTCGGCATCGAACCAGCCTACGCAAAAGGCGGCCAGTGCGCCATCGGGTGCGACGATCACCAGGTCCAGTTCGGGCCGATACCGGGGCATGCGCAAAGTGCGCGCGCGCCACTGCGGGGTCATCGAGGTGCTCTCGAAGGTCACGCGATGCAGTTCGGAATACGCGGCGGTCTCCTGCTCACCAGCTAGTGGGCGCAGCGTGAAGCCGTCGGACAGCGCGGGAACAGCAGCCAAATCGCCGAGGGGATGCTGGAACAGGATGTAGCTATCCTCATCGTCGTCGAGCAGAAAGCCACGCGCATTGAGCAATTGCCGCCGCGCATGGTCGTCGTCGCGCGCGCTCGTCCAGTAGGGCAACGGGTAGCCACGTTCCTCGTCGCGTTCGCGAAAACGCGCATCGGCCCAGGCAAAAAGCTCCGTCTCAACCGCCTGCTGCGTGGGGCCGGGCAGGATGAAGAAGTCGAGCATGGCCCAGGGAGTTTGCCAGGCGGCGAAGCCTACCAGCCTGCCGCTGCCATCTTCCCAGCAAGCGGCATCGCGCTCATTCTCGCTCATTGGACCGCTAATGCGCCAGGCCAGATCGAGCACGTGGGGACAGGTGGCAGGCATGGCGTGAACAAGCTCAAGCAGACGGGGCATGTCGGCCTCACTGTGAAAAGGACGACGTGTGATGGTCATAATTGTATCCTTCCTTCCTTAAAAAAACTGAGCAAACAGATGCACGCAACGGACATGGACGAGAAAACATGCGAACGCGCAGGGCTGCTCGCCAGTTCTTTGCTCGAAAGGTGGGATGCTCGCCAGCACCAACGGTGTGAGGAGAGCCACATGTTTCAGGAAAAGCCACGTTTTCGTAAGGGAATCGCGTTTTTCCATAAAAACCACATTTCAGGGAACGCAGGAAGAATCAAAACAGCAAGGCCGCGAGCGTCGATGTTCTGCGCGCCCACGGCCTGTGTTGATGAGGGATCAAGCTGTTTGCTAATCGATGATGACTGTACTTTCCCTCAAAAACATTCTGAAAAAGAGCAGAATCCGGCCCTGGGCGTTTGCATGCGGACCGCAGAGGATACTGCAATTGCCAGGTCGGGTAGTTCTAAAGGCCATTATAAGGCTCCTTTTCCAAAAGATGCTGAAGAAGAACAGCGTCTGGCGCCTCTGTTTTGTTTTGAAGCGCTGCTATAAGCTACCATACGGTGCAAAGTGGTGTCAAGCCCCTTTACGCCTATCCCAGAAATGCGTTCACCGCCTGCATAAATTCATCGAATTTGGAGCGATGGATATTATGCGTGGAGCCCGTGATCTCGACGGCGCGGCTGTGAGCGGGCAGCAGGCGTTGTGCGCGTTCCCAGTTGGCCTCATCCAGCGTGGTGCCGAGATGGGCATCGGCGCGCACCAGAAGCGTCGGCGCCTCAATCTTTGCCAGCAGCGGGAGCGTATCGCCAGCCTGTCCCGCCTCATCGAAGACACCGAGCACCGCCTCATGTGCCACCTGTTGGAGCGCCTCGATCTTGCCCTCGATATCGGCCTCAGTCCAGCCGGGACTTGTGGCCGCGATCTCCACACGCAACTCGGACGCGGGCCGACCAATGTCTTTGACGTAGAATTTAGAGCGCGCCACTGGATCGCCGCGCCCAAAGTTCGTGGCGGGATCTTCCAGAATCACCTGCGAAAAGTGCGGCGCGGGCTGCTCGGACCAGGCGCCGCTGGCCAGCACCATCGCCGTCGCTCCCCCCCAGGAATGTCCGATCAGCACAGGACGTTCCAGACCCAGAGCCGTGCTAAACGTAGCTGCGTCGTCGGCGCTGTGGCGCAGACTGTACGCACCACGCGCTGGCTTGATGCTCTCTCCATGCCCGCGCATATCGAGTGCGAAGACCCGATAACGCTCCGCCAGCGCTGGCCCCACGCGCACCCAACTCTGCGCGGAACTTGTAATGCCATGCAGCAACAGCGCGGCAGGCAACTCAGCGCGCTCCGCGCCCCAACTGAGATAATGAAAACGGCCAGCAGGCAGGTCAATCATCTGAGATTGCGCCGTGGCGAGATCGTCAGTCATGTGTTTCTCCTTGTCTACCATTCTCTAGCAGGCAGCGGCACCTCAATCACCGTTGGGCCGTCCATGTCGATGGCTGTGCTGATCGCGTCGCAGAGAGCTTGCGGCGTCTCCGCGCGTACTCCGCGCATGTGAAAGGCCTGGGCCAGCGCCACATAGTCGGGGGCCACCAGGTCGGTGGCGATATAACGGCCCCCAAAGCGTCGCCGCTGGTCACTCTTCACAGCTGTGTACGTCGCGTCGTTGAAGATCACGGTCACGACGGCGAGCTGCTCCTGGACGGCGGTGGCCAGTTCGCCTGTGTTGAGCAAGAAGCCACCATCGCCGCACAGAGCTACGACAGGTCGTGTGGGCGCGGCAAGTTTGGCTCCCAGGGCAAGGGGCAGACCACAGCCAATCGCGCAGAGTTCGGAGGGGTGGATAAAAGTACGCGGCTCGTAGACCGGCAAATATTGCGCGCTAGCATAGCCGGGCATCGTCATATCCGCGACCACAATGCCGTTGTGGGGCAGCCCCTCGCGCAACCCATCCAGGAATGTCACCATCTCGCCATAGGCGCGTCGTGTGCGGTTGCGCAGATTCTCCTTGATGCGCGCCACTGTCTCGATACGTGAGGTTGAAGTGCGTTGATGCTGGTTGAGCGCGTCGAGCAGGGCTGTGAGCGCGAGCCGCGCGTCGGCCACGATGCCTATCTCGGCGGGATAGTTGTGGCCGATCTCGGTGGGGTCGATATCGATGTGGATTAGCTGGGCAGGCAAGGGCAGGCTGCCGTCGCGCGTCTTGATCGTTCGGAGCTTGCCACCTTCCAGGACCGTCGTATTGGTGCGTTGCGCGCCGAGCTTACTGCCGACCACCAGGACCACATCAGCATCAGCAAGCAGCGGTTGCAGCTCTTTGGGAGCGTAGCCCCTGGCGGCAATCACAAGCGGATGGTCGGTTGGGAGCACATCGTGGCTCTTGCCGCCCAGCAGGACAGGTGCCTGGAGCAGTTCGGCCAGGCGGCCCAGTTGTTCATTGGCCCGCGCAAACGTCACGCCAGCGCCAGCCACGATTAGAGGGCGACGCGCTTCACTGAGCAGGCGGGCCGCGGCGAGAATGGCCTCGTGCGCGGCAGGTGTCAGCGTGTCGGGCGGTGTGGGGAGCGCGGGAATCTCCACCTCGGCCTGCTCTTCCAGTAGATCGAGAGGAATTTCCAGGTACGCGCCCCGTGGACGCCCTGAGCGCATCACTCGCAAGGCATCGTGGAGAGCAAGGGGAATCTCCTCAACATGCTCGACGGCGCGTGTCCAGCCTGCCAGAGATTCCATTGTCCCCAACTGATTCTTCATGCCGTGTAACTCGCCCCGGAAGTGGCCTTTAGAGGCGCGTGGCAGGCTCGTACTGATGACGAGCAGGGGAATAGAATCGGCATACGCGTCCGCGACGGGGGTCGCCACATTGGTCACGCCGGGACCGGTGATCGTACACACCACACCGGGCTGGCCGGAGATGCGCGCATAGCCATCCGCCATAAAACCGGCCCCCTGCTCATGCCGCGCCAGAACGTGACGCAGCCCTGGCTCCTGCTGGATCGCGTCGTAGATGGGCAGCGTATGGACCCCTGGAATCCCAAAGATCGTCTCAACGTTATACGCGCGTAATGTCTTGATAACGGCTTCTGCGCCGGTAAGAGAGTGATTGTCCTTCACGCTGACTCCTTCCTGTGAACCACAGTGCTGCAGGAATATATTGCAGAGAGAAACTACCTTGTATGATACCTCATGAATGCGTCTGGGGTCCACTGTCATGTTGCTCAAAGAGAACAGTGAGCGAAAAAAACGCTCTTTTCAGAGCTAAACAGAACTGTTATACTAAAACAGGGCAACGGTGTGAATCTGGGATCTTCTTCGGTCATGCTAGAATCTCGCGAAGAAAATGTGACAGTCACACGGCTTTTGTTCTCAGGTAGATTGGGCACACATGCTCTACCAGTTGTAGAAAGAACCGTCAATGGATCAAAGCAATCAGCCAGACCCTCAAGCGCAAACTGCTGCTCGTGGCAAACTCACGCAGATTTTCCGCTACCTGCAAGCGTTACATCAATGGCGCAATCCTCCGCAGAGAGAGATAAGTGCTTCAGCAGTGCTTCTCTGGTTTCACGATCTCCCTATCCATCCCTGCATTGCGCGAGGCACGATCAGTTCAGCAGATACCGACAGTGACGATGGTTTTATCTTGAAAGTAGCGCGCCCTCAACTGACTGAGGTTCCTATCCCGCCCAGAGAGATTCAGCCCTGGTTACAGGAAGGCTGGCAGAGCGTAGATAGCCGCCTTCTCGTGAAACCCTCGATCACCGATACAAACGGGTGCACCACCAGGTTCGCTGACGACCCACGTAGAGACGCGCTTTTCAATGAGTGGAAGAGCAAACACGAGAAGTGGGCCGACACCGAGCGTCCAGCGAGGCAAACGATGGCTCTCTATGAGAAACTCTACGGGGTCTATGCCGAGCTTGAACGAGAGGGAGAGCGCTTTGAACTTGTCTTAGGAGATGGCAGGTTGCGCTGGCAGACACCAGGCGGCGTTTTAATTGACTATCCCCTGCTGCATCGCCGCCTTCAGCTCCAATTTCAGGCTGAGATTCCCGCTTTTCTTTTGACTGAAGCGGAACCCCTCTCAGAATTATACACCGCCTCTTTCCAGGGAGTCTCCGAGGTCAATGCAACCGCTATCGGGCATTGTCGCGCGGAACTGGCTCGGGAGAACTGGCACCCACTTGGTGGGGAAGAGGTATCCAGCTTCTTTAGACGCCTGGTGAGTTTGCTGCATTCCCAGGGGCAATTTCATGAGCAGGCTTTCAGCGAGCAGAAGCACATCCCCCAGATCATTCGCGACCCGGTTATCTTTCGGCATGCGCGCAATATCGGTATCAGCACAGCCATAGAAAGCATTTTAGAAGATTTGCCGAGTCGTCCACAGCTTCCCTATGCGCTCACCAGCCTGATCAGTGACAGCGGGATCACGACAAATGAAAGGCCAGCATCCCCTGATAGTCCGTTAGCTGCATCCCCCAATGGCGAGGACGAAACCATTCTCCTGAGCAAGCCAGCGAACGCCGAACAACTGGAGATAGCCCGCCGCCTGGATAAATACGGCGCCGTCCTGGTACAGGGACCTCCAGGAACGGGCAAGACGCACACTATTGCTAATCTGATTGGGCATTTGTTAGCTCAGGGCAAACGCGTGCTGGTCACCAGTGAGAAACCTAAAGCGCTACGTGTGCTGCGCGAGAAAGTTGTTGAGCCGCTTCAACCACTCTGCGTCAGCATCCTTGACGATGATAGTCGCCAGCACATGACCAGCACCATCGACGCGATCAGTGAACGGCTTTCCAGTGAAAATGCCGACCGTCTGGAAAGAGATGCCGCAGCACTTACCCACCAACGGGAAGAGCTCCTTCGTCATCTCAAAGAAACGCGCAGCGCGCTGGTAGATGCGCAAGGGACTGAATATCGCCCGCTTATCCTGGCCGGAACATCCTACCCTCCCTCAGAAGTAGCACGCCATATCGCGCAAACTCGCGAGAGCGATGGGTGGCTGCCAGGACCGCTTATCAGTGGAGCAGCCATGCCCCTGACCAGAGGTGAAGTACTCACGCTCTACAGCACAAATGGCACCATCACCCCTGAAGAAGAGCGCGAAATGAACTTGCTCTTACCAGAGCCAGGCAAGCTACCGCCCCCCATTGACTTTGCGCAAAGGGTCCATGAGCAAGCCCAGCTTCGCGCCGCCAACCTGCATTACCAGGAAAATCTCTGGTTCGCCAGGAATATCAACAATCCGCCAGAGGAGTTAAATAACCTGCAAAGGCGCCTGGCGCAAGAGATTGAACCAATAAAGGCTCTCAGCGGATGGAATATAGCTGCAATTACAGCGGGGCGAGAAGGCGGCATGAAGCGACAGATCTGGGAAGATTTGTTGCACGAGATCCAAACTGCGCACCAGTTAGCGGAGAAAGCGCAATGGTATCTTTTTAAATATGCTCCTGCTCTGCCAGCAGACTGCCTCCCAGATCGAATTGCAAAAGTGCTTGATGAAATGATCGCCTATCTGCAAGGGGGCGGTAAACTGAGTGGGATGAAACTTCTGAGCAAGCGAGACTGGAAAACTGTGCTTGAAAAAGCCACGGTAAAGGGCCAGGGACCACAGAGCATCGAAGATTTTCAAGCATTACAGAGCCTTGTCCAGCTCAATAGCAGCCGGAAGGATTTGCTTGCGCGCTGGCAGAGGCAAATGGTGCCCCTGGGAGGGCCTGAGATCAACCAGCTGGGGCCAGAACCAGAAGGAACGATCTTCCAGTTCGCCGACCCGCTCCGCAGGCGCTTACAGTGGTTTACGCAAACGTGGGCGCCCCTGGAGATAGCGTTGAAGCAACAGGGCTTTCACTGGGAAGCCTTTCTCTCCGAAACACCAATTGTACCCGGCGAATATAGCGAGATGGTGCGTCTGCGCACCGCCGTCGTTGAGAAGCTCCCAGGCGTCATCGCCGCGGAAATCAACCGGCGCAGAAGCAGATTTATCGAACAAGCGTTTCTGGCCCTTGAACGCGACCTGGAACGTGTTGGAGGCACCACCAATCAGGCCGACGTTGTGCAACATCTGTACCACGCGGTCAAAGAGAGAGATGCTGCCTCCTATGAGCAGGCGTATCACCGCCTTGTAAACCTCCATGCGAAACGCACAGGGGCACATCAGAGAGGTGTCTTATTGCAGAAGCTGGAGGAGCAGGCACCAACGTGGGCCAATGCTATTCGAGAGAGAATTGGCATACATGGGCGGAGCGAGGTACCTGGCAATCCCGACGATGCCTGGCTCTGGCGGCAACTCAGTGATGAACTGGAAAGACGGGCGAAGACCTCGCTGGTCGAGTTACAAGACCGCGTGGCGCGTTTGAACAGCGAGCTTTTTCGCGTCACAGGGGAACTGGTGGAGAAGAAGGCCTGGGCCAATCAGATTCGGCATACAACGTTAGAGCAGCGCCGAGCGCTTCAGGGATGGCGCGAGTTGATGAAAAAAGTTGGCAAAGGGACGGGTAAACGCGCCCCACGTTTGTTAGCGGAGGCACAACAACTGATCCCCATCTGTCAGAGCGCGGTCCCCGTTTGGATTATGCCCCTCAATTACGTTGCCCGAAATTTTGATATGAAGCGTAACCACTTCGATGTGATCATTCTCGACGAAGCCAGCCAGGCCGATATCACCGCGCTTTTTGCTATCTATATGGGCGACCAGATCGTGATCGTGGGCGATGATGAGCAGGTCAGTCCAATGGCTGTGGGCCAACAGGTCGATGCGATCAATCAGTTGATTGATGAGCATCTGCGAGGCATCCCCTTAGCCAGCATGTATGATGGCAAGCTCTCCATCTACAGCCTGGCCAGAACAACCTTCGAGCCTGTGTGCTTGCTCGAACATTTTCGTTGCGTCTCACCCATTATCAAATTCAGCAATGATCTCTCGTATCAGGGGAAAATTAAGCCCCTGCGCGACGATAGTGAGGTGCATCGACGGCCATTTACTGTCGCTTATGCAGTCAAAAGTCCGGGAAAAGACGAAAAGATCAATCAGGCAGAAGCTGAAGCTATTGCCTCGCTTTTAATTGCGGCCACCCAACAACCAGAGTATAAAGACGCCACCTTTGGGGTAATCTCTATGGTGGCAGGCGGCCAGGCCACATATATCGATAGATTGATCCAGAAATACCTCTCCGCGCCGGAATATATGCAGCGACGCATCTTGTGTGGCGACCCCTCCCAGTTTCAAGGTGACGAGCGTGACGTGATCTTTCTATCCACAGTGGATGTTGCAGAAAATGGACCACTCCCCTTACGCAGCGAAGACGCCAATGAATATATGTGGAAGAAGCGTTTCAATGTCGCGGCCAGTCGCGCGCGCGATCAACTCTGGGTCGTTCACTCCCTCGATCCTGAAATTGATCTCAAGCCAGGCGATATCAGGCGCAAACTCATTCTTCATGCCAGGGATCAGCATCTCCAACAAACTGCCCTGGCAGCTCAGGAACAGCGTACCGAGTCAGAGTTTGAAAAACAGGTGCTGCAACGCCTGGTACGGGCCGGTTATCGTGTCACTACTCAATGGCCAGTGGGCGCCTACCGCATTGATATGGTGGTTGAGGGCAATCACAAACGCCTGGCGGTCGAATGTGATGGGGACCGCTGGCATCCGCTGGAGAAGTTAGAAGAGGATATGGCACGTCAGGCTATTTTGGAGCGTCTGGGCTGGCGTTTTGTGCGCATTCGAGGAAGTCAATTCTTTCGCAATCCTGAGCAGGCGATGCAACCAGTCTTTGCGCGGTTACAGACCCTTGAGATTCCCCCTATCGGGATGGTATCAGAGAAACAGAGCGACTCTGACGGAACGGATCTCAAAGATCGGATTATTCGTCAGGCGGACGCATTACGTAATCAATGGCACACGCCAGAAAATACATCAGTCTTGGCATCTGATAGCAACTCCACTTCTGTGCAAAATAACGCCTTCGGGCAGGATATTTCCGCGACGGCAAAGGCAGCAGGTCTTTTTAAACATGGCCAGGGTTGACATATCCTTAACAACCGCACTGATACGTTTAGCTTTAGAGCCTGATCCTGCCCAAAAGAACAGTCTACAAACTGTCCTCTTGAGCGATCCCTGCCTCGCCTCTTTTCGGATAGACTGACTGCAAAAGAAGGTCTGTAGGTGAAAGGACAAGAGAATCATGGCAACCATAGAGAAGCGAACTGCTCTGATTACCGGAGCATCACGCGGCCTGGGGCTGGCTCTGGCCCGCGAACTGGCGCAGCGGGACTGGAATGTGATTATCGATGCACGGGGCGCGCAGGCGTTGGAAGAGGCACGGGCAGCATTGTCCAATTTGGCGGGTGGCGGGAAGATCGTAACCATCCCTGGGGACGTCACGGACGCAGCTCATCGCGCACACCTGGCCGAGGTCGCGCGCGATCTGGGCGGACTGGATCTGCTGGTCAACAACGCCAGCATTCTTGGCCCAAGTCCGCAGCCGACCTTGC
The DNA here is from genome assembly GCA_964250225.1 of uncultured Ktedonobacteraceae bacterium. Taxonomy (GTDB): domain Bacteria; phylum Chloroflexota; class Ktedonobacteria; order Ktedonobacterales; family Ktedonobacteraceae; genus Paraktedonobacter. The sequence continues at coordinate 46,172 of CAXUEY010000027.1, forward strand.
TGAACTATCCGTTAGATGTGCTCGAACGCGTCTATCGCACCAACGTTGTCGCGCCCCTGGCCCTCATCCAGGCAAGCAGATCAGCGTTGAAAGATGGGGCATGCATTATCAACATCACCAGCGACGCCGGGGTTGAAGCCTACGAGGGCTGGGGCGGCTATGGATCGAGCAAAGCGGCCCTGGAGCAACTTTCCCACATCCTCGCCGCCGAAAAACCCGCGTGGCGCGTCTACTGGGTCGATCCCGGCGATATGAACACAGCCATGCACCAGGAAGCGTTTCCAGGGGAAGATATTAGCGACAGACCTCTGCCAGAGGTAAGCGTGCCAGGACTGCTCGCGCTGATCGAGGGAACGCATCCAGGTGGGCGCTACGCGGCACGCAGCATTGCTTGAGGAGATTAGGGATAATTTTATCCACCCACAATATTGACTGCGCGGCCTGCCAGAAGCACGACAATAGTCATAGAGAGCACGGCCTCGACCATCATCAGGGCTTTGGCGGGTCGCGAGAGAGGGAATGTATCGGCGGGGCTGAGGGCTGTGGCGCCGGTAAAACTCAGAAAGAGATAATCGACAAAACGCGGAGCCCAGTCTGTCTTATTGCCCGTGGTTGCTGTTTGGGCTTGCTGGGGAAACATAAAATCAGCCGCCTGGTGGTTCGAGAGAAAGCGTTTGACGGGACCGCCCCCGTCGAGTTGCCAGTACCAGAGGCCGAAGACCACAATATTCGCGCACCAGAGCAGGACCGCAGCGCGCAGCAATGTCACGCCCAATTTGTCGCTCGGTAGCGTGATAATCAGCAAGATAATGCCACTGGCCACGGCTAGCGTCAACAGAGCAAGCAGGGTGAAAATGAGAGGGCGGATGGCTTTGTGCAGCAAGCCGCTCCTGGTCATCACAGTAAGAATGAGTGGCACCAGGAAGACCGCCTCAACGACCAGAAGCAGCCAGCCTGGGCCAATCGACAGTTTTTCGGGGAGAAATGCGTAAAGCACCCCCACGACAAGCATCCCCGCGATGGCTTCCCACAGGGGGGCTCGATCAAGGCGAAATGCGTCCAAAGATGGGGCTGATGATGGCGCGGGATCAGCGGCGGCCGTTTTCTGCTCTGGTTTCATAGATGTGTGGCTTTCTTCATCCTAAAAGAGTGGATGACATATAATATTTGTCTCTCATCATACAGGTTATCGCGAGAGAGCGCAAATGGCTGTCTGAGGAAATGAGCGTTTCTGTGGGGCAACTGAGAG
>CAXUEY010000028.1:0-30832 GCA_964250225.1 uncultured Ktedonobacteraceae bacterium
CCATAATAATAGAAACAGGAATCCATTGCGCACAGAGAGAGGAAGTATATCATGACAAAACTCTACATTGCTCTGGATGAAGCGCTGGCGATTGTGAGCCAGACAGGGAGCGGGTGGAAGGCGGACGTGCAGTTAGTCGGGAAACAGACCCAGTGCGTGGCCACTGATCCCCTACGCCCGGAAGATGTCTACTGCGGTACCTTTGGGCAGGGCCTATGGCGTAGTCGCGACGCTGGCCAGTCATGGCAACAGGTCGGTGATGGGATCACGCAAACCCAGATTACGTCGGTGGCGGTGAGCGAGACCGAACGCGTGGGAGAACGAGGTGTGGTCTACGCGGGCACCGAGCCGAGCGCGATTTTTCGTTCGGAAGATGGGGGCGAGACCTGGCGCGAACTGGCGACGTTGCGTCAGTTGCCCTCGGCGTCCACGTGGAGCTTTCCACCGCGTCCCCACACCAGCCATATCCGCTGGATCACGCCCGATCCCCTGGTCGCAGGCCGCCTCTTTGCAGCAGTTGAGGCGGGAGCGTTACTGCGCAGCCTGGACGGTGGCAAGCACTGGGAAGATCGCAGGCCCGACGGTCCCTTCGACACCCATACGCTAGTCATGCACCGCCTGGCCCCCAACCGACTCTACTCGTCGGCTGGCGATGGCTTTATGCGCCCAGGGCAAGGTTTTGTGCAGAGCGACGATAGCGGTGAAAGCTGGTTCCGTCCCGACGACGGCTTACAGCACCACTATCTGTGGAGCGTGGCCGCCGATCCCGCCGATGCTGAAACGCTGGTGATCTCAGCCGCGCCCGGTCCCCAGGAAGCGCACAATCCAGCCCATGCCCTCTCAGCCCTCTATCGTCGCTCCGGTGGCGGCCCCTGGCAACTGCTCCAGAACGGGCTGCCTGCGCACAAGGGCACGCTGGCCTCGGTGCTCGCGACCAACGCGGCTGAAGCAGGTGTATTCTACGCGGCGAACAATCAGGGCGTGTTCCGCTCATCTGACGCGGGGCAGCGCTGGGAGCAACTCGCGATTGCGTGGCCAGATAGCAAACAACACGGACGAGCCAACGGGATGGTGGTGACGCGAGAGGCATAATCTCTCCACCACCGTTGCTGCTCTGAGACACGAAACCACAGAGGTCTGCTACCATCAGGTGGTAGACTGGGATTTGATAGTGAGCATAACGGTGCGTTCAAGAATACTATGAACGCACGCGAGCCAATATGCGCATCAGAGCGTCCACCTGATGGGCAAGGAAGGGAGTTGAGGATGTCAAACGAACTGGGTGAACCGTTGCCAGAGCCATTGCAGGTCGATATGTTGGCCGCCTCGCTACGAGCCGATGCCACCGATCTCAAGGCGTTCATGGAGGCTCTGGCCAACAAACTGGAGGGCGCGCTACCAGACGCGACGATGGTCACGCGCCAGAATAAGCTGTTTGCGCGTGAGCATCCCGTGAAAGAGGTAGTGATCATGCTGGGCGATTACCAGTATCGTATTGTCCACGAGCCGCCAAAACCATTGTTAACTCTGCGCGCAAAAATGGTGCGTGGCATCGTGCTCAAAACCGAGCAGTTGCGCATGGATCAGTGGATCGATGCCCTGGCCGGGGACCTGGCTCAGGAGGCGACACAGAGCGCGCAGGCACACGCCGCCCTCGAACGCTTTCTTTTGTGACCACTCTCCACTTCTGAAAGCAGGAGTGGTACGGCGCGGTCCGATACACAACGGAGATTGTTATGCCTTTCTGGAAACGTCTTTCACCGGAGGAACAGCAACAGCGCCTCCAACAGCAGCAGGAGGCTGAGGCCAGTCGCCAATCCCTGGAGGCGGGTGGTCTGCCGCTCAAAGCGCAAAAACGTCTGCGCGAAGAGATGGAGGCGGGTCATTCACTCTTCACCAGCGACCTGAGTGTTAACGAATTTCTGCTCGCCCGTCAGCAAGGCTACCAGCCTTTGAGTCAGGTCATGGGCAGTTCAATCTACAAAGTCGGCTGGCAGTATACGCGCCAGTACAGCTGGAATACTCAGATGGCTGAACTGAGCACCGTCTCCCAGGCCCACCAGCACGCCGCATCCCTGGCCTTGAACCGGCTGGAGCAAGAAGCGAAGCTGATCGGCGCGCATGGGGTGATTGGCGTGCGCTTCGCGCGCCGCAGCTACGACTGGGGCAGCAATTTGCTCGAATATACCGCCATAGGCACGGCCATCAAGCTCCCCAACGCGCCGCTGACCGGGCATCCCTTTCTCAGCGACCTCTCCGGGCAGGAGTTCTGGACACTGCTCCAGGCTGGCTACTATCCTGCTGGCGTGGTCACCGGATACTGCTCCTACTATGTCGCGCTGGGCAGCAATCTGACCCAACAGATCCAGGGCTGGTGGACTGGCAGCATGAACCAGGAGATCGGTCCATTTACGCAAGGGATCTACGACGCGCGCCACCTGGCGATGAGGCGCGCCAACGAGATGGCCCATAGATTGCAGGCGCTGGGCATCGTTGGCATGCATATCGAGAATGACCGACAGATCCAGGAATATGAAACCGATAACCCATCCAGACGATACCTGGATCTGTATGTGCATTTCGCGGTCCTGGGTACCGCCATCATTACTGTAAAGAAGGACCATATCATTCCCAAACCCGAAGCAACGCTGACCTTCACCGATCTGCGCCCTGGCAGCCTGGGCCAGAACACCGAGTTGTCGTTTCGGGAATAGTTGTTGTTTGTTTCAAACCCGCAAGCGAGCCGGAAAAGGTTCTGAAGGCTGCTGATCGCATCGATAAGACTATAAAAGATAACGTCTCACATGTCGAGTATTCTACTAAAAATACTAGCATGGCTAGCATTGAAACATCAGGAGTTACGTTATGTCACAGCAAAACCCGTCACATCCCAGCGACCTGCCCGCCCACGCGGAAGAGCGCCTGACCAGTATGCGCAAAGACGCCACCCATCGCGGCCTCTTCACCAGCGACCTGAGCGTCAATGAATTCCTGCTGGTGCGTGAGGCTGGCTTCGATCCCGTAGGCCTGGTTGTGGGTAGTTCTATCTATCATATTGGCTATCAGCAGGCCGCCTGGAAACAGAACCAGGAGATGAACGTGCTGACCCAGGCCATGTATCACGCGCGCGAACTGGCTATGACGCGTATGGAAGAGGAAGCGGACGAACTGGGGGCTGATGGCATCGTCGGTGTCCGGTTGGAAGTCACCCGCCACGAGTGGGGCGAATCGCTGGCCGAGTTCGTGGCCATTGGCACCGCGATCCGTTCACGCGACGGCAAGAATTATCGCAACGCCCACAACATGCCCTTCACCTCGGATCTGTCCGGGCAGGATTTCTGGACGCTGCTGCGCGCGGGCTATCGACCTGTGGGCATGGTCATGGGCAACTGCGTCTATCACGTCTCGCGTCAGGGACTCGGCCAGTGGTTTGGCCAGATGGGACGCAATGTTGAGATGACCAACTACACCCAGGCGCTCTACGACGCCCGCGAACTGGCAATGGAACGCATGCAAAACGAAGCGGTCAGCTTGAAGTCCGAAGGCATCGTCGGCGCGCAGATCGTCGAGCGCAACCACGGCTGGGGTTCGCACGTCATCGAATTCTTCGCAGTGGGCACGGCTGTCATCGCGACTTCCGCCGATCACGAGATTCCCGCCCCTTCGCTCTCTCTCCTGCTCAACGGCTAAGCAGCACACGAGGGGCAAACTCACTTCTCAAGGCCTCTCTCTCTGTAGCGAACGCGATCTAGCTGCCACAGAGAGAGGCCTTGAGAAGCACCAGTGAGCACATTCATCCACGTGCGAGACATACATAGAAAGGAGCCTCATTTTTCCAGTGATAAGCAGAGAATGGTGCAGATGATTTTCCCTTTTTAGCTGTGTCGCATAGATAGCTACTTCGAGCAAACAGGCAACAGGACCGTTGCGCTAGTTCCTTTACCTTGCTCGCTGTTCAGGATCAATTCTCCCTGATGGGCCGCGATAATACCGCGCGCGATTGAGAGGCCGAGGCCGTGGCCACCAGCCTCGCGCGAGCGGGCCTTGTCCACGCGATAAAAACGTTCACCCAAGCGTGGCAGGTCAGTGGAAGCGATGCCAATGCCGGTATCGCTCACACGCAGGCAGGCGCGCTGACCGTCTATAAACGTGCGCACACTGACGCTGCCACCAGGATGGTTGTATTTCAGGGCGTTATCAAGCAGAACCAGCAACGTTTGCTCCAATAGGACACGATCTCCCAGTACGTAGGCAGGCTCCTCTTCCTGACAATCAAGCGTAATACTGCTCTGGATGGCAAGAGATTGCGCGCGTCGCATAACATCCCGCGCCAGTTGGGTCAGGTTCAGTTTCTCGTGCGCCAGGCGCAGCTGATTGGCATCCATGCGCGCAAGCAACAGCATATTGCTGGTCATCTTATCCATATAGACCGTCTCCGCCACGATATCTTCTAATAGCTCCGCGTCTTCTTCGGGCAAACGAGCGCGCCCACGCAGCAGCACATCAGCGTTGGCGCGTAGTAGAGCCAGCGGGGTGCGCAGTTCATGGGAGACGTTGGCGATAAAATCGTGTTGACGTTGAAAGGCCAGCCGCGTGGGCACGAGGGCCTTGCGCGCCAGGTACCAGCCACCCCAGGGCGCGCCCAGCAATACAGCCGCGGCAATGCATGCAAAGAAGATATCGACGATAGCAGCCCGCCGAGCCAATGTTTCGGCAGGGGTTGTGCCCAGTTGAACGACACCCAGCACCTGCTTGCTGTGAGGATTGCGCACTGTCAGGGCCTGACGCACCATACCCGGTCGGGCAGAGCCGAGAAAGACGAAATCGAAGGTGACCTTCTCCGTCCCAGTCTCATCCAGTGCATCCTGCACAGCCGAGCTTTCAGGGATAGACGCCAGAGCCAGCGAGTTGTCGAGAAAATGCGCCTCAACGCCTGACTGCACGTCGGATGACTTCACCAGTTGCCCCTGCGCGTTATAGCAGGCTAGCATATACCCATGAGCAGGCGACGCGAGCGGGCAAACCGCGTTCGGCTTCGCCTGCCAGGTCGCAGCCAGTTGGGCGAGTGGCCCGGAGAGACTGTACTGAGTTGAGACAAAGACCAGCCAGGGCACGGTCGAACCAATGCCCAGGCCCAACAAAAGGACCAGCACCGCCAGCAGGCTGATATACCAGAGAAGCAGGCGCCGGAAGAGGCGCGTAAACACTGCCTCATCTGGATCTGCTTTGAATAATTTACGCCTCAATTTTATACCCCACGCCGCGCACGGTCTTAATCAGAGGGCGTGAGAAACCCTGATCGACCTTCTCGCGTAAATAGTGGATATAGATGTCCACGATGTTGGAGAGCGCGTCCAGATCGTAGCGCCAGACGTGATCAATGATTTGAGTACGCGTGAGTACCTGGCGGGGATGACGCATCAGAAACTCCAGCAAGGCAAACTCTTTGGAGGTCAGTTCGATCACCTTGTCATCCCGCCGCACCTCGTGCCGCACCAGATCCAGGGTCAGCTCACCCACACGCAATTGCGCGTTTTCCTCGAAGGCCCGATCACGGCGGCGCAGCAGGGCATCGATGCGCGCCAGTAGTTCTTCCATCGCAAATGGCTTGACCAGATAATCATCGGCACCTGTCTTCAAACCTCTGACGCGATCCTCGACGGCCCCACGCGCGGTGAGCATCAAAATGGGCGTGGTAATGCGCTGAGCACGGACCTGGCGACAGATCTCGATACCATCCAGGCCGGGAAGCATCAGATCCAGGATCAGCGCGTCATAAGTGCCGCTCAACGCGAGATCCAGCCCTTCGTGACCCTCGTAAGCCAGATCGACGTTGTGCCGCTCTTCGCTGAGCACCCGGCGCAACAGGGCCGCTAGTTTGCGCTCATCCTCCACAACTAGAATGTGCATCGAACATTTCCTCGTCTTTCCCAGAACATTATCATCCATTGTAGCTCACCACCCATGATCTGGTATCTCTATCAACCCTGCACTTTAACTGGTTGTGGTTGACTTGCGTGCATCAACCAGACATAGCCATCCTCCAGACCTGGTTCAGCAGGGATGGCGTTGGCGCGCGCTGGAAGATCGCCGACGACGCGATACTGTACACTGGCCCCCACGTTCAACGCTGAGACAATCGTAAAATTGCCTTCGGGTCGTGGCCCACTCGTCGTCAGCAACCAGACGTTACCGCGCGTCGCTTGCAGCATGTCGGCGCTCGTGCCCTGGAAAATGACCTGTCCACTTTTCATGACCGCGATCCGCTGGCACGTCGGGGCGATATCTTCGACGATGTGCGTTGAGAGCAGGACGGTGCGCTGGCCACCCAGATCGGTCAGCACGTTGCGGAAGCGAATACGCTCCTCCGGGTCCAGTCCGGCGGTTGGCTCATCGACAATTAATAATTGTGGATCGTTGATAATCGCCTGCGCAATGCCCAGGCGCCGCTTCATGCCGCCTGAGAAGGTCTTGATCTTACGCCTGGCAACATTGCTCAAGGCGACCATCTCTAACAGCTCCTCGACCCGCTGCTGGCGCTGACGCCGCTCCCTCAGACCCTTGAGCAGCCCAACATAGTCCAGAAATTCACGCGCGCTCAGATCGGGATACATCCCCAATTCTTGCGGCAGGTAGCCTAGAGTCTGCTTGAGCGCCACGCGCCCCCGCTCGCTGGCTCCATCGTGCTGGCCCACCTGCAATGTGCCGCTGCCAGGGCGTAGAATGCCCGCCAGGATGCGCATCAACGTCGTCTTACCAGCTCCGTTAGGTCCAAGCAGACCAAACATACCATGCGGGATCGTCAGGTTCAACCCGTTGAGGGCGTGGACACCGCCACGATACACTTTTGTCAGGTTCTTGATCTCGATATTCATAGGTAGCGTTCTCTTTCTCTTAAAAAATGGTGATTCCTTTAATGCAGTTCTCCGCATCGTAGAAGGTTAACGACGCGTATACTCCCAACGCAGGTAGAGCCAGGCCGCGCAAACTGCGGCAATTCCTGAGCCGACGAGCAATACAATGCTTGCTATCCCCTGCCAGATAGTTGGATTGAGGCGTAAAAAGACCCATTGAAAATGGAAGAAAGCCTCTTGCGCCCAGGGGCCTGTAGCATTGAGCATAGTTCCGGTAGGCGTTGGCAACTTGAAACGCGGGCTGGTCAGATTCGCCCAGAACCAGTAGAGGATAAACAGAATCTGGTAGAGCGGCACTTTGAGCACAGCGGGCAACGCGATGGAGAAGCCGGCCGCGAAGAGCATACCGGGCAAAGGAATTGCCGCGAACGTCTCCAGAGCCAGCAGAGGGCTATTCAGGTCGTGGAAGCGTGCCAGGATATAGCCCACGCCTGCACCATAGATGATGACCACCGGGACCAGGGTTGCCAGGGTGCTGCCCGCATATTTGCCGAGCAGACGCGCCCCCAGGGTGCCCGGAAACGTGTCCAGCAGCTCGTCCACGTGTAGTTTTTTGTCGCGTGCCAGGCGATCAGCCAGCACCAGGCCAACGCCCACAGGCAGAAACCAGGCCGTAAATTGAGCCAGGTACAATACGGCGTCGCGCGAGGTTGTATCGCGACCACTCAGAAAGAGCATCCATAAGACCGCGCTTAGCGCACTGACTATCGCCAGCACCAGCCAGATCGAGCGGCGACGAAGCTGCATCAGAAACTCGTAGCGCAGCGCAGCGCTCGTGATAGATAAATTGTTCATAGATCAAGCATCCTCTCCAAAGAAACGCCGCTCAGGGTTACGCAAGAACCACCATGTCGCGGCAAACAAGATCAGCGCGCCGACGATCAGTTCCAGGCGATTGGTCAGCCAGAAAGAGGCGCGAGGGGTAAACAGGGTCGCGAAGAGAAACCAGGGCTGCGTCCAGTTATAGAGGGCAAAGTAACCGTGGAAGGTCAGCTGTATCAGCCAGATACAGCCCAGGATCGCGCCACTACTGGCCCGACTCCGCAGCAGCAGCGAGAGGAGTATGCCAGCGCCAGCCAGCCAGAGCGAAGGTGCCAGCCACATCAGTTGTCCACTGAACAGCGGTTCTGCTGTCACCCAGGGCAGAAAGGCGTAGAGCACCAGCGTTGCAAACAACTCTACCAGCAGCGTCCAGCCCAGGATCAGCGCAAAACGTAAAAAGGCGATGCTGCGATAGGTGACCGGCATGGTTAGCAGAAGCTCCAGCGAGGCGTCCTGCACTGCTACATTGGCCAGCAGAATCCCAGCGGCCAGTGGCAGGCAGGCCTCAAGCGCGGCAATCAGCAGCAAGACGATAAAACTATGCACCACATTGCCCACAAAAAGCAGTGCTGTGATACCCGCGCAGGCCGCGAGCAGAGCCAGCGGGATCAGGAAAAGCAACGGACCCAGAATGCGCACCTCGTGGTACAGCATATCCAGCCTCAAGGTGTGTTTCATACAAACTCCTTTATTGCATGCAAGTGATTGCATTTTGTGTAGATAAAGGTCACACAAGACGCAATTACTCAGGTTCTCCGAGCGTTGGGAAAGGTTCTTCTCAACATGATCTAGAATAGAAGAGGAAGATTGAGGAAAAGTTGGAAGAAGATTGGAGTTTTCTAAGAAAGTCTCTCCGTTATTACGCTGCAATTTTGAGGGAGTATAATCGAAGCTGAGATCATCATGAACGACCTCAGCTCAATTGAGTACCGCTTGTAGCCCTGACAATACGCTAAGGTATCAGGATCAGGGAGCAAAAAAGAAACAGGCATCCCTCTTTCGTAATCACCCGTGTTCTGGTTTGACTCCACATACAGAGCAGAGATACCAATGGGCACAAAATTGGGGATCTTTCCATATCTGCTCCGCTCCTTGAACGAGGTGATCAAATTCCTCGGCAGAGCACATGTGCATGCGCTCAACGACGAATGGCTTCAGCAGGAGCGTTCCCACCCGACTATCCTCAAGCATCATAGCATGGAGCACGCTCCCTGTCGAAATATCGAGGACATGAGGAGTCAGATCAATTGGACGAAAACCAATGTCCTGAAAAATGCGTGCTGTACCTGCACTCAGGGACATCTCTGAGGGATTGTATGTCAGACCGGCTGTGTACAATGCTCGAAAAATAAAGCTCTGCAGGGCTAGAGAAGAAGACGAAGCAGTGGGCATACTTGTATGTATGCATTCGATATTTCTTACGATCCCTCCGGGCTTGAGTACACGCCAACACTCCTGATAGACAGCAGGAGCTTTGGCCACCGGAAGAAAACCTGCTCCTAAACGCAGATTCACCAGGTCAAAAGATCCATCTGCGAAGTCGAAAGGTCGGAGAAGGTCCATCTCACGAAATTGCACATCGAGTTCTTGCACGTTGGCTTGAGCCTGCGCATAAGCGACCATGCGTGGATTGATATCAATGCCGACGACTTCATACTCTGGATACGCCTGCGCTACCTGGAACATCCACCCGCCAGGGCCAAATCCCAGGTCCAGAATACGTGCCTGTGGATGCTGATCTGGCTGAAAAATTTGGGGGAGCATGGGGAGCACTTCATCGAACAGGCTTCCTTGAAGCTGAAGCCGCGCAAGTTCCGTCTCACTATCATGAATCACATAGGTATTATTTTCGTCCATATGTTGTCTTCCCTTTCCTTGAGAATGGATATCACGAAAAGCTAAGAGAAGGATACCACAAAAAGCTAAAGACTATGCAAGCATGTACAAAACTAGGAAATGCCAGGGAAATCGCTCCCAGAGAGCATCAATGCTAGCAGGCAGCAATATTCCTCAATCAACGTTTGGCGCAGGGGCGTAAAAAAATCCTCTTCGCTGGAGCACAGCAGAACTCCGCCTCCAAATGTTCCTGAGCGGTGCAACGGAACAAATCCCATGCCTTGAACGATATCGCGTCTCAAGAGAGATGCGGGGGGATAACAGGCAGAGGAGGCACAGGATTGTACGAAGAAAGGGCGCCCTGTCGTGACAGCCTGCACCAGCCAGGCATCAGAATCAGGCGCCGCCTCAACAGGAGGGGCTTGAAGTTGTCTGAGAGACCAGTGGGTATTTCCCACCCCTTCCTCAAAAGGCGTCTGGCTGTGTGGGCTGCAGTAGAGCAGCACAAGTCCAGCGCGGTTTGGGTCCAGGTGTTGGATCATCTGATTCGCCACAAGACGAAAGATGGTCCAGCGTCGCGATACACGCGGCACATAGGCATAGGCCAGCAAGGTTCGATGGTAAAATTCAGCCGGAACACCAATGCGCTCAACACGGCTCGGCAGCGTCCGCATCAATTGAAACGCCTCTGGAAACTCATATTCCAACGCATCGCGCATCTCATCAGAGATCTCAGCGAGTTTTCTGATGGTTTCGTCCTTCTGCGGCTTATGCGTCCCGCTGAGCCACCGGTCAACAGTCCGCACGCTGACTGAGCCGACTCGTTCAGCGATGTCCTGTTTTTTTTGTGGGCTATCACAAATCTCAACTAAAATATCTTGCCAGGATCGTTCCATGCTCTTTCCTCCCAGTATCACTTATACTGGAAGAATACATGCTTTTTTATTACATTGTCAATACACTTTGACAATCGTCTCAAAATTTGTCTCATTTTCGCTTGACATTGACCGGTGTGTCCAGGTACACTCGTAGAGGACGTAGAAAAGGACAAGAGAAGCGGAATGAGGGCTATCTTATGAGACAGTCTTCATTCCGCTTTCTGTACGCGTGCGCAACTAGCGAGCCGGGTATGGCGTCTGCGGGGCCTGAGCCTCCATCATTTGACCTGGGCGTGTGGTGGGGCCAGCAAAAATGTAGATCAACAGGGTAATGCCGCTGAAGAGTATCAAACAGATAAACCAGCCCCAGCGGCCCAACCGTGCCGTCTTGATTAAAGCCCCGATCCAGGCAATCAAGGTCAGGAGAAGCCCAAGCAGGACAATAAGCGCTCCCAGACCAGTGAGCATCGAATTGCTCATGTCCCCAGCGATAAACAAATGACCGGATGCGGCCAGGTTGCCTAACTTGCCAAAATCGGTGCCAGCAGCGCCAAATATGAACACTGCAATCCCCACGATGTAGAGAAGGATACCCAGAAGATAAAGAGCGCGGGATGTAGATTTCCGCATAAAACCTCCATGTTTCGATTTTTATCCCCACCGATATGGCATGATCGGCGGGAGTATTTACGTGAGGCAAAAACTCAGCTCTATCAGTAGCTGTTTGCCTTACATGCACTATGCTTATCTATTTTATCATGAAATTGATCTTTGGGCCACATCGTATTGGAAATCGCGATGAAGTTGCTTCGGAAGCGCGTCCATCTATATACATTGTTCTACAGTGTAAAGTCGCTTCGCAGGCCGATCTCACTATATTCGTATCAGCATCAACTAAAGAGAGAGCGGGTTGCCTCTTTTCCATGCCTGTGATATCGTTGAACAAGTTTTAGCAGAAAGGACCTTTTTGTAATTATGGACCCACAACTGAAGAAACAGGTCTTGCGCACCTTTACGTATGGCCTGTACGCTGTTTCGTGCGCGAACGAGGGCGAGGTTAATGCCTGCACGGTCAACTGGCTCAGCCAGGTTTCGTTTGAGCCGCCGCTGATCGCAGTCTCTATCGAGAACTATACCAAGTCGTTGCCGATGATCCTACGCAGCCGCGCCTTTCTGATCAACGTGTACCGCAGCGGAGATCGCGAGCTGGCAGGCAAATTGGGAAAATCAGCCCTCAAGTCCCCTGAAAAGCTGGTGGGCATCGATTATACTGTCGGACCGGGCGGCGCGCCTATCCTGCACGACGCGCTGGCCTGGGTCGCGTGCGAGGTGAAGAATACGGTCGAGGCTGGCGATTCAACGCTGCTGGTTGCCGAGGTGGTCGATGTGGGCATACTGGGTGAGGGACAGCCGCTGACGATGAATGAGGCCGGTTTCCGCCACGCGGGCTAGTAGTCAGGCTAATTTGACTGTGAAAGCACTGATGGCCCTCTGATCTCCAGGCTTTGTCAAAAATAAGCACGTCTGGCCACCAGTCAGCTCCGAGGAACACGATGCAAACATATGAGAACTTCCTTGTGGCACGCACCGGTGAAATTGCCACGCTCACGATCAATACCCCTCAGCGCGCGAATGTGCTCAGTAAGCAGACCATGCGCGAACTTATGCATGCGATAGATGCGATTGCGCTGGATGAGACGGTGCGCGCGGTGATCATTACCGGCGCGGGTGAACGTGTCTTTGTAGGCGGCGCTGATATACGTGAACTGCGTGAATTGACAGCTATATCCGCACGCGCCTTTATTCGCGAACTACATACGCTCATCGAAAAAATTCGTCGCCTGGAAAAACCGGTAGTAGCGGCTATTAATGGTGCATGTTTGGGGGCTGGACTTGAGCTGGCGGTTGGCTGCGATATCATTATTGCTGCTGATACAGCCATCTTCGGGATGCCTGAGATTGAGATTGGCATTCCCTCTGTGGTTGAGGCGGCGCTGCTGGTAAACTTATTGACATCACTGTAAAGAACGAAAGGGGAAAGCCAGCATGAGCGAAACACTGGCACAGGCTGGTTTTGCGATGCCTGAGCCGTTCTTTGGCATGGATCAACGACGCGCGGAGTTGCAGGAGATCGGCAGCACAAAGGTTTTTGAGTTCGCGTCGCTTGAGCAGATTCCAGATTCCTTCCTGCGGATTCAATTCAGGCGCATAGGCAGGCAAACGCTCCAAATGAAGGCGTTTGGCTCCCCCCGCGCTCAAAAAGTCCTTGAGAACGCGAGAACGATGAATAGGCGCGCCGTCCCAAATGACCAGCAGGTTGCCAGAGATCTTGCGCAGAAGTAGCTGCAAGAAGCGCACCACCTCTGGTCCTTTGTACGAGTGGTCCTGAACCTGCATGAACAGTCGGCCATCCGGCGTCAGCCCCCCGATGGCCGACAGATGGTCGCGGGTCAGCGGAACGGTCAAGATGGGTGTCTGCCCGACTGGCGCATAGGTGCGCACGGCCAAGGGCAAGAGATAAAACGCCGACTCGTCTACAAAGACAATGGTACGCTTTTCTTCTTCCGCCTTTTTTTTAACTCGGCCACCCGCTGGTCGCGCCAGGTTTGGATGGCCTGGGCATCGCGTTGGCTCGCTCGGCTTTCCGGTTTCTGGATACTGTGCTTGATCGCGTGCAGGAGGCGGCTGCAATGGGTCGGATGATAGCTCACCCCAAACTCGCGCTTGATCACGATCGCCACTCGTGCAGCGGTCCAGACCTGACCTCGGAACCCATAGGCTTCGGCTCCTTTGGCCAGCAGGACGGGCAACTGGGCGCGCTGCTCCGGCGTCAGTTTGGGCGGCGCACCTGGCGAGGGATGATGGCGCAAGGCTTGCGGTCCTTGCGTTTTGCCGCGGCTGATCCATTGACTGACTGCTCCTTCGCTGACGCCCAGGGCTTCCGCAATTTTTCGCTGGGGCCAGCCTTGTTCGTACAATTCCCAGGCGCGTAGCCGACGGCCTTCGCGCCAATCTTTCGGCAGAGGTGTGGATGTCTTCATACCTCCTTTCATCGGCTCTTGAGCCACAAACTTTAGGCTTTTATGTTGAGATCAATAATTGGAGCCTTGCGCACAAAAGAGTTTCTTTTCACAGGAGATCGTTGGGATGCGGCGCGCGCGGAACGCTATGGTCTGGTGAACTACGTCGTACCAACAGCCGAATTGTTGCCACGAGCTCAGGCCATATGCAACCGCATAAATCAACACAGCCCGACGTCCCTGGCGCTCCAGAAAGATCTGGTCAACCGTTGGATGACCACTGATCTCGACACAGCTATTGAATATGGGATCAATGCACTTGGCATTGCCTTCACAACGGGCGATCCCCAGGAAGCTATGCTCGCGTTCCAGGAGAAGCGTTCTCCGCGCTTTCCCTGGCAACACACGTAATCTGCTTTACTCCCGCATATTTTTGGGATTGGGTGTCCCGTGCTTGGACTGCGCCAGTTGTGCCAGAATATGGGCATAGTGCTCTTCGGCCTGCTGGCGCAGTTGCTCCTGCTGTAACTGATATTCAGCGAATTGCGTGGTGAGGAGCGTCAGGCGCTGGGCGAGCATATCCTGCTCCTGCTGCACGTGTGTACCCGTATCCTGCAAACCGCTGAGTTGCGCTTCCGTCTGTTGCATGAGCTGCTGCTGGCTGGACTGATAGTCGGCAAACTGCTGCACGAGCAGAGTGACTTGCCGCGCTGTGGCTTGCTGGCTCTCCTGTATGGACAACCTGAGACTCTCTAGCTTTTGCTGTTGCTGCTGGGCATCCTCCAGCCTGGTCTGGGTGAGTTGCTCTAATTGTGCTGCGACTGTCTCGGTGTTGTGGGCTATGGTTTGGTTGATCTGCGCGATATTCGTTCCCACTGTGAGAAAGGTTTGCTCGATCTCAGTACGCTGCCGCATTATGAGAGCTTCTAGCGCGTGCCGCTGCTCCTGGAGTGCTTGTTGAGAGTGTTCTTGCTGAGCAAGCAGCGTTTTTCGTAAGTCCTGAAGCTGCTGCTGGTGCTGCCGGGCCGTTTCAGTCTGCAAGGTGAGACGCGTGAGAAGGTCGGCGTGTGCCTGTACAGCCGCCTGCTGGTGAGCTTCTATGATCCCCTGTTGCTGGATGAGCTGCTGCTGAAATGCTTCCTGCACTGCGACTAACGCCTGTTGCCAACTCTCCTGCTGGACGACGAGCGCCTGGGCAGTGGCCCGTTTTTGGGCGGCGAGCAATTGTACTGTGGTCTGTTGTTGTTCAGCGACAAACTCCTGGAGGGTGGCGAACTCGGCGAGCAAACGTTGGTGATCCACGCGCAGGGCAGCATGTTCGGCGGGAATATTGGTGAGATTGATTTTTGCTTCATCGCCGCTAATCATAGCAGAGGTATCGATAATCGGGGTCAATCGCGCCACATCGCTGGCCCTGATCTGACGCGAGCGCCTGTTCAGGCCAACGCGCTGTTTGCGTACAGGCAGCTCGCCGCTGGCTATCCAGCGGCGGAGGGTCACATCCTGACGGCGCGTGGCCCGTGCCGCGTCGGTAATGGTCATCCAGTAGTCTTCTGGCCCTGCCAACTCCTCAATATACTGCTCTCGCGATTGGTGTTCTTCCGGCTGCTGTACTGCTTCTTCCATAGATTTCTTCGCTCCTCCTGTTCTCTATGACGGAGTAGAACTCACCCGGGCACGTCTCCTATGACCTTTGTATAGCCGCGCGCACTGAAATTGGCAGGCAATCAGTCCAGCATGAACATCGCCAGAAGGGTTGTTTTTTTTTACGCAATTGGATATGCTTGCTATGGAATCTCAGCATTGGCTATGTAGCTGGGATGGGTTGAACATAGGCAATGAAGGCCATTATTTACGGCAGAAAGGGAATTTTATGAATATTACGCTACCGGGTCATATTCAGATCACGGTATCTCTATCGTTTTTGATTGTTATTGGTATCATTATTGCGGTGATCCTTATTTTACAGATTATCGCCCTTAGGAGACGGAGACGTCGTACCCCTGCCCATCATGCACATACCCCTACCCGCCAGGCCCCGACACGTCGTACCCCTGCTCGCCGTACTACCCCTGCACCGCCCCGTCCGGCTGGAGGGGGCTGGCGGATGTGGGTGCCTGGCCCACCTCACAAAACCGATCACAGGATTGACCACGGAGAGCGTGTAGCCAGGCAACATGGGACTGCGCGCAGCCCTGAATGGCCGAGAGTGGCACACGAACATCTGGCAATTGAACCGGGGTGCGCCGTGTGCGGCCATCGAGGGCAGGGCTTGCAGGTCCATCATATCAAACCATTCCATCTGCATCCTGGCCTGGAACTTGACCCCAATAACCTGATTACGTTGTGTGAAATTCCGGGCAGAGATCATCACCTGCTGATTGGCCATCTCGACGACTGGGACTCCTACAATGTGCGTGTGCGCCCGGATTCCCAACGCTACCACAAAATGAGCGCTGACAAGATTCGAGCAAATCCGAACTGGCAAAAAGAGGTGCTGCAACGTCCGTAAACGCTTGCGAGAATGTGTTATGGAAAGGTCTGCAACCGTTTTGAGCACGTTCGACCTTCCCATACGCACAAAGTTTTGAGGCAGGCCTGGCTTATGGCGTAATCGCAATCACGCGCAAAGGGCTGCCCGACCCGCCCACGATTTTGAGTGGAGCCGCGATAACAATAGCCCCGGTTGGTGGCAACTGGTCGAGGTTGATCAGGCTGGTCAGACCGAAGCGGCCCGCGCCATGCATATACGAATGGCTGGGGAAAGCGGGATCGAAGCCGCCAGCCTGTCCTGCATCGGTGCCTACGGTTTCGACGCCAACGCCCAATATATCGCGTTCGTGGGCCAGCCACTTCGAGCAGGAGGGATGAAAGCCTGGTGAATGCGCTCCATCGGGACCGGCATTCAGGAAAGCCTCGCGTCCCTGGCGCTTGCCCCAATCCGTGCGCACCAGCACCCACGCGCCGGCAGGAATACGTCCATGCTCGCGCTCCCAGGTTTCGACATGTTCAACCTGGAGAAGAAAATCCGCCGATTTCGCGACCTCGGCGCTGACATCGATCAGGCAGGCGGGCCCAACAAATTTGCCTACCGGGATCGTGTCCGTTGTATTGTTGGGTAGATCTTTGCCGGTGATCCAGTGAACCGGCGCATCAAAGTGGGTGCCGGTGTGCTCGCCCAAATTGAGCACATTCCAGTACCAGGCCGGACCAGCCTCGTTATAACGCGAAATTTCGCTCAGGGTCAGTCCGGGTGAGGGCGCAAAGATTGGGGGCAGGTCAATCACGGGGGTATCCGGTCCTAGCGCGGTGGTTAGATCAACCACGCGCAGACTCCCGGACCGCAATTCCTCCACCAGTTGCGTTAAAATAGTGGCCATGTATAACTCCTTCCTTCTGCTCTTCCTCATCCAATCCGGGCAAAAAGCACACCAATCCGGGATTTGCCACAGTGGAAAAGAGAGAGCCTTACGCTTTTTTCTGCCGCGCCTCCAGGCAGCGCTGGAATTGGATACGATTCTCTAACAATCCCAGGTCCATATGGAATGACTTCGGTCCTATCGCCTCAACTTTGGCGATAATCGTTGTGAGGGTATTGCTGGCCAATGCCTGGCTCACCCCTGCCTGGAAACGTTCAACGCTTGTAGCCTCAATGACATTGGGGACACCGGAGGCGCGCGCGATCCCGGCCAGATCGGTGCCCGTCGCGGTAGCGGTGGGGAAGCCCCCGACTGAGAGCAGGCTTTCGTTGTCAAAGACGATATGCAGTAGATTGCCCGGCTTGTAGCGCGCCATCGTGCTCAGCGTACCCAGGTTCATCAGCAACGAGCCATCGCCGTCGATCACAACAATTTTTTGTTCTGGCAAGGAGAGCGCCAGGCCCAGGCCCATTGAAGAGGCCAGACCCATCGCGTGCTCCAGATAGAAGAAGTTTTCTTTGTGCCCCAACATATACAATTCGGCGGCTACCGCTCCCATAATCGTGACGACAATGGTGTCTTCGATATCGGGATAGATGGCCTGTAATGCGTCCGCGCGTAACATAACTCAATCCTCCCACATTAATTCACGTGATAACAGGACAGCGACGGGATGCAGTGAGGCATGGGCCAGCGTTTGCGCATCTTTGATACGTCGCTGTACGTCAGCAGGGTCGGTCAAATGCCAGATGGGGATGTTGAGTGCGCGCAAAATTGGCTCGGTGGCCAATCCACCCTGCGTCTGCCAGGGGTCTTTCTCCCCAAAATGGCCGCGATAACTAATCAGCATCAAAAGGGGGATTTTGTAGAGCAGGGCCAGCGAGACGATAGGATTAATCGCCGCGAGGAAGCCATGATTTTGCATCAAGAGGGCTGAATTGACGCCCGCCAGGTGTGCTCCTGCCGAGATCCCAATCCCCTCCTCTTCTTTGGCCAGGCGCACCAGCGTGACCTGCGGGTCTTCCTCCGCCATACGGATCAGGTGGACCAACCAGGTTTCCGGCAGGGCAGACATGATTCTGACATCACAGGCTTTCAGGGCATCGTAAATCAAGCGAGAATGAGCAACAGAAACAGGCATAGATGTTATCCTGCTTTCTTAACGTATACAGGCGTATTTATTGCAACAAATACGCCAACAACGGCAATGGCGGGCAAAGTCCGCAAGAGCAAAGCAACATGCGCCAGGAAAACGTGGAGATCTGTTTTATTATACACACGCTCCCGCGTGTCCCGTCAAGGCATGTGTTCGTATTAGGATTGTCTCCGTATTCCCTGGAATATGGGATCTGGTTTGCTATAGTTCTAAAAAGTCTAGCGTTTTTCGCGAAAGCGTGCTATTCACCGCTTGCTTTCGTTACTTTCCGCTTCCTTTCTAGCTTTGTGAGGGGAACGACAATCCTCACCGGATGAACTACCAGCGATGCGAACATCGCCTTCTCATCCTCTACCCCCTGTGACCCGAAGGCGGTAGGGGCTACTTTTCGGATAATGTTGCCTGATCCGTTACAGTCAGCATTGAGTGTGCGCCCATCGGAGGCGCGATAGAGGCCACGCTTCACCCGCTTGCCGCTAAAGGTGTAGTGCTCACCACTACGCTTACGCACAGGCAACGGGTCCAAATCCAGCAAACTGGCTTTTGAGGTGTAGGACTCTTCTGTAACCTGCACGGCGATTCCTACTAACTCAGCCTTGTAGGTCAGCATCGCGATAAAGCGAGCGTGAGGGCTTTGCACAAAGTTCTGATTGGTCCGCTTGCCCATGTTCGCTTCTTGCTTCCAAACATCATTCTTGCCGATGATCAGTGTGCCTATCTCCTCTTGCACCAAAACATCAATAATTCTTTTGCTGGCGGTATGCATATAGTGCTCGATGCGCCTGTTCCGCCTGGTAGTCATGCTTTGCATGCGCTTTGTTGTACCAGGATGACCCCGTTGCTTTTGTAGTCCTGCTTTCCTCTTGTTATAGAATTGATTGATGGACTTGACAGGACGCCCGTTAACAAGGACCGGCACAAAGCCAGGTTTGTTTGAAGTTAGCGCCACTAGATTGTTCATCCCAATGTCTATGCCCGCGTAGAAAGCTGGATTGACTGCTGCTTGTGTGACCTCCTTTTCGTAGACGGCTTCCACCACATAGAAGCCTTTGCGTGGCACGATCCGCACTTGATCGATGTTCTTGTGCTTTGTTTGCACCTCAATGCTGAGCATGGATGGTTTAATGATACCGCGTTGTAAACCCTTTTTGCCCTGGCAGATGGCCTGGTTGGTGTAAATTAGCAGATTCCGGCCATTGCTCTTGTGCTTGTACCCTGGCAACCTGGGACGGCCTAAGAACTTAGACGGATCAAACGCATAGGCATCACGTGCCTTAAAGAAACTCTCCCAATCATGGGCAAGCTGCATGAGTACCTGTTGGCTCACCTTTGCTGGGAGCGATTTGTAGGCTTCGTGGGCTTGCATACGCCTCTGAACCTCGTGGTAGTTAAGATATTTTCCCTCATGGATGTAGGCTTGCCGTATCTCGTAGTTGCCTGCATTGTAGAGATTCTTCGACTTGAACGCCGCTTCATCGATCAGGCGATAGCGCGAATCGCGTCGGTCAATCACATACTTCTCAACGAGTTGCATCTTTTTTTCACCTCTTTTGATGGAGGGCCTTCTTAGAAACGTGTGATTCTGAGCAATGAGTTTCAGGTGTTGGGATGACAGCGATAGGTCAGGATGACGTGATTCCCCTGTACGCGCACACCTATCGGCATGACCCCTGGCGGTATTTTGTAGGTCACATATTGGCAGCCCCAAAACAGGGTGAGTGTGCTGCCGCTCTGCTCCTGACTCTCAGTACATGATTTGGGCAACAAACCCACAGGCTTCTGTGCCGCGAGTTGATCGCGTGCTGTTACAACTGCGTTCTGGATATCCTGTGCGGTCACATATCGCCTGGTGCTGCTGTCTTGGCCCCCGCTGAACGCTGCCAGGTTCTTCACAATTAGGCTGCTGCCATCGGCCTGATTGATCTCTCCTGCACTAACGTTGCCCGCTACCCCGGCGACGACTGCGTGCGCTGCTACTGTAGCGACTCCTGCCGTTGGTAGTTGCGCCGCCGGGATTGTCACTGCTTGATCGGTGACGGCCTCGACCCCGTTACGGCTGGTGACGATGAAACCTGCGGGTAACGCTTCTTCCAAGATGGAACCGTTGTAGATGGTCAGAATGCCATGTGCGCGGGTTGCTGGGATCGTCGTCACACCGGTAGGGGTGATGGGGACGCTGGTCTGCAAGATTGTGAGTGGCAGCAGGATCGCTGGCACACTCACCGTTCGCGTCACCAATACCGGACTCTCAGGGATGAGGCAGAAGGCCGATAACAGGAGCATGGCGAGGCTACCTACGATTCGCTGCACGATGTTCGTCCATCTACTCTCCTGCTCTGACGCTGCTGGTTGCTGCCCCTGAGTCTGTTTTCTCGGCTGCGGTGGTTGCTGCTCCTCCTCTGGCAGCGGTTCACGGAGCATATAGACATGAATGGTTTCTATCTCGTCGTCCTCTTGCTCACCCTGAGCGTCCTGGTATGCGCGCATGATCCTCTCCTCTCTTCCTCTTAGGATGCTTGCCCTGACACAAATTTCGTGCCGGTGTTGAGATACACAAATTGCTGGTTCATCACCTGTACAATCATATCGGGCCTGCCGTCACCGTTTCGATCCTGAAAGCTGCCTGTGACCGGAACACTCTCAGCATGGTCGCCGATGATGGGTGGACCAGTATAGACAATGGCTTTTGAGGGATCGCCGGCGGGTAATTCGGTGATAATGATCTTACCGTTCAGGTTTTCAAAGGTGAAGTGCGAGGGATGCGCTGCACTATCTCCGTTATGCCCCACGACAGCATCAGTTTGGTACGTGCGCGGCATACCATAGGTTGCATCAAGCTGATGCTGTTGCCAGGCATTGCCTACCCAACTGAATCCGATCATGAGCAGGATCATCACGATCATACCTGTGCCGAAGATCACCAGCCAGTGGCGGGACCGGGTTGGTCGCTCCACTGGTGCTGGGAGATATCCTACAATGCGTGGTGGCGGGAGTTGGCGTGCTGCTCGGCGTGGCGGCTCGGTGTGCAAGATATAGCGCCTGCTGCCCTGCTGCAGAACAGGATGACCCTCGGTAGTATAACGGATCGCCGAGGTGCCATTGAACATCGTTTGATACAATCTGTCATCGTCGCTGATTTCATCGACGGTTGGCGGCACAGCATGCGTCGTGGCGCGAGTGGTGGGCGCTGGCCTGCTAGCGCGTCTGGGTATCGGCTGTCTTTGCATGGGTTATCCGTTCCTCCTTTCGACTGGATGGCTAATGTGCTGGGTACATCTCACTGTCACCGCGTTGTGTGGAAAGGGGAGATGGCTTGCTTTCAAGCACTCCGGGCAATAGCCTAGTTTCTCGCACAGGGAGCAGATGAGCCAGCCGATGGCAGCGGTGGTGCGCCACGTGTGACCGTAGATCTGGCAGTGGGAGAGAGGCCGCATTAGAGGATCAAGTATGGTCATCATGGCCTCCATGCTGTTTGAGAGGCATGCGGTATGGCCCTTTGGAGGCAAGCGTGGCGACCCAGCCCACGCAATAGCCAATACAGTATTGCTCGCGCTCTTGAACGCCCTCCATCTTTTCTTTTAAGATACCGGTAATATTTGCACTCGTCATGGCATACGTTCGTCTATCAATGGTACAGGCGATATGCCCTGCTTGGTAGCCGTTGATGAACTGCTCATTATCGACGAGGATGCTCCCCTTGCCTATCTGGATAATACACTGCTCCATAGTGGCGTCCCTCCTTTCTAGCAGATCTGCTCACGTGTGATGTGGATACAGCGCACGGCCTCTGTAAGCGTACAGCGTCTTTCTGCTTGTGGCTGTTCCGCCTCAAGAGCGTCGAGAGAGCACCACATCTCCTGTTGAAAGTACTCGTGCAGAGAGACGAACAGCCGATAGGTTTCATCTCTGTCCAGGTGAAGCCCGTTCCCTGCAAGGGAGGAAGTATGCTCACCATTGGCAAGCAGATCAATACTGCCATCATTCATGATGAACAGGATGTGCTGTCCTAAATCCAGTTCATGAAGGAGAGTCACTGCTTTATTCGACAACATTTGTTCCATTGCGACCTGTGCTGGGGCTTCAAGGCCTCGATGGTTGGGGCGATTTTGGGTATTCTCAAGGGAAATGATAGGAAGAACGGGAATACAGTTGTTTCCATACTCGACGATATTCAAGGTGTCCGGGGTGCGCTGATTGTCGGTCATAGATGCCTCCTTTTGGCTTTGGCTGTGCTTGACGCTAGCCTGACCACAATGGCATACTATGCCGTGGCAGGTCTAGCGCGACTTAACTGGCTGCTAGACTTTCCATAGGATGGGTGATGCTCGTAACATCACCCATCCCGTACCACTGTTATTCACAGCGACTCACTTACAAGTATAATGATATATGTTTCTATTGTCAAGGAATTACCTAGTCACTTTTTTAGAGACTGACTAACAAAAGGAAACAACACATTGAAAGTTCTTCTATTCTCTGTTTGTCTATGATACAATGGAATATATCCTCGTCAAATTATGTTAGGAGTCAAGCGTGAGCAGAGATAGGAAAATACACGATGAATTTATCCACTGGTCGCAGGGAGCAGAAATTCTTGGAATGAAGCGATCTGCGTTTTTTCATTATGTGACGACTGGGCAAATACGAAAAGAATCAGGCCGTAATCAAAAGGATGGACGATATAGTTTGCAAGATATCTATACACTCAAGGAAAGAAGGGCGCAGGGCAAACCACGCAAACCCTATAAGAAGCGTCCTGAGCCTATCATAACTGATTGGCTTCAGCCTGCTGATATCCCAGCAGGTCTTAAACTCGATTATCTTCTCTATCATGAAAATATTGATCTTGCTGAAGCTGCTGTCTATCAGGCATGGAGGCAAAATAATAACAGGCTGACAATGGGTGCGTTCAGCAAGGATCGTTCCGAATGTCTTGGATACCTGCAACTGGTTCCATTGGATGAGCAACTGATTCTTGATATTCTGTCAAGGAAGCGAGAAGAGAACAGTATTCAGCCAGAAGAGATACGCTCTTACGATCAACCCGGTTCCTATACGCTTTTGGGCATTAGTGCTGTCTGCCATCCTGACCGCCGCAATCTCTTGTTTATGTTACTGGATAGGGTCATGGACTTTTGGGTAGAACAGTATCCCGATCGGTATATTACGAAAGTGTACGCGCAAGCTGCAAGCGAAAATGGAGATATGCTTATCCAGCATCTTTTTATGGCTCCCCGCCCTGATCTGTCTGCAAATGCGTATGAAGTGAATCTGGCTCGCCCTGCTGCCTCACGTATCATTCGCCGATTTCAAACAAAACTCCTGGCAAAAGCGCCATTTCCTCCTGAGTTACAAGTATCCTATGAATAGTTGATCGCTTCTGATCTCAATCCTGACCGGGAGCGGCCTCTCTTTATTTTCTGCCACGGGTTTGCTATACTTCAATGGAGATGGAAAAATCAACGATACAAGAAACTCGACAGCTACCCGGAAAACGTCTTCCGCATAGGTAGAAAGAGAACAAGGGGGGAGTGATTTGCACATCGCCCCAAAGACGGTGTAGAATAAAAAGCGATACAGGCTCTGGAAGATCCCCAGCCATAGAAGAGGGAGTCAGATACATGGTTGAGATGACAGTTGAAAGCGTGCGCATCAATTTGCAGACATCGCAGCGGGTCGTCATCTTGAAAGCAACAAAACAAGAACGTTACCTGTTCATCTGGATAGCGCACACGGAAGCCTATGCTATCGCCATAGAATTGCAGGGTACCAGCTCGCAGCGTCCGCTCACGCACGATCTGTTGAAAAACGTGATCCAGGAGTTGGGCGCAAAGATCGAAAGCGTCGTGATCTCGGATCTGATCGACGATATTTTCTATGCGCGGATCATTCTGGATGTCTCAGGCCGCCATGTTGAGATAGATTCACGGCCCAGCGATGCTATTGCCCTGGCTGTACGCTCGAAGACCCCGATTTTTGTCGAAGAGAGTGTGCTTGAACGCGCAGGCGTTGATCTGGAAAATAGCGAAGAATCACTGACCGCGAAGCATGAAGCGATAAAAAAGGCAGAACAGGACAATCTGGACGCGTATCGCGATTTTATCAACACTCTTGATGTACTCGATGAATTTGGCAAAGACTGATGCCCGGCATGCTGGCAGACGATCTTGCTCTTCGTTCTTATCCACTGAATAGGAACTTGAGCAGGCCCACCAGAAGCCGGGAGGCGATTCCATACGCGATAATGGCCAGTAGAAACTCCAGGTAGATCAGCAGCGACGTACCCGCGAGTGGCCCAATATTCACACTGGCGGCCAGCCAGCGCATCGGAAGAATAAACAGGTCGCTGGCAAAGAATAGCAGGCTGAGCCAGAGCGACGTCACTGTTACCCCCAGCACCATACATACCACCCGCGCTAATAGCGTCAATTGCACCAGCACAAAGCAGAACTTCACCAACCCGGCCAGCGGCGTATGATGCCGCCTGTGTGCGCGTCCATAGTCATAGGCTGGCGCAGCTCCTCCCGGTGGTTGTCCATGATATCTGCGAAATGGCGCCTGTGGCAGGACGGGATAGGCGGGCGCCTGTGAATAGGGACGCACCGCTACCTGGTATCCGGGTGTATTCCAGGCTTCAGGATACCAGCCTGCCACAGGAGTGGTCGGCTCCAGAGGTTGCGGCAGCACGATGCGTTCGACAGGTTCAGTCGGTTGATTGTAATCCTTCGACCCAAATTGCGCTTGTTTTTTGCCCATTGTTTTCTGATCCTCTGCTTCTCAATCTCACGCCAGTACAGGGACATCCTGGCCCTGTGAGAGGATGGCTACCCTCTGGATTTTTGCTAGCTTGCTTGCTATCTCTACTGACGTAAGACGAGTGAGAGCATCAAAAAGTATACCGCGAGAATAGATCTTGATATGTTTCACGCCGTTCCATCAGTTGTACTGCGTGTTCATCTACTAGTATTACGGCTGGCCGGGGTACAAGGTTGTAATTGCTGGCCATAGGTAAACAGTAGGCGCCAGCGGTGGGTAACGCGAGCAGGTCACCCTCATGCATCAGTGGCAAGGCAACCTCCTGGATTAACATATCGCCCGACTCGCAATAGCGTCCAGAGACACAAACGGTCTCCTGTGCCGCTTCCTGCATGCGTTCAACGGGAAAAGCGGTGTACACAGCGTCATAGAGGGCGGGCCGGATGTTGTCGGCCATGCCACCATCGACAAAGAGATAAGTGATGCCGCCCGGTGTCGTCTTGCGCGCACCGATACGATAGACAGCCAGCGCTGCACGAGCAATGATGGAGCGGCCTGGTTCGATTATCAAGCGTGGTATTGACACGTGCGCGCCAACCGCAGCCACGCCTCGTATCATGCTCTCTTGCAGGGTCGCGGCCAGAATCTCGATGCCCGGTGCCGTCTCTCCATCGGGTGTATCGATACCCCAGCCGCCGCCAGGGCTGATCTCACGCGGCCACCAGCCGGTTTCATGATAGACATCCTCTGCCAGCGCCAGTAAACGTGTCAGGCATTCAGCGTAGGGGCGGGCCTCGCGCAACATCGTACCGGTATGGGCATGCACCCCCAGGAGATCAAGCTGGTCATCTTGCAGGATGCGGAGCAAGGCTGCCCTCGCCTCGCCATCGCCCAGGTGGAAACCAAATTTGGAAGAGGCATGGCCGGTTTGCAGATAGCGATGGGTATCGGTCTCAACTTCCGGGGCCACACGGACCAGGACACCAGGCCGCTCACCAGTCTCGCGTGCCAGACGGGTCAAGCGTTCCAGCTCATGCCAGTTATCCAGCACAATGCGTCCCACGCCAGCGCGCATCGCCTGGCGTAGTTCGTCCTCAGACTTATTGTTACCATGAAATGAGACGCGCTGCATAGGGAAATGCACCCGTTGCGCGAGCTGGAGTTCTCCACCTGAGACGACATCCAGACCCATGCCCTGCTCGGCTACTACCTGCGCAATCTGCGGTGCCAGATACGCCTTAGACGCGTAAAGCAGCAGACTTTCCGAGGCCCGATACACCTCGCGAAAAGCTCGCGTGTAGGTCTGGCAGGCATTCACAATCGTTGCGTGATCAAAAATATACAGGGGTGTGCCATGCTGCTGAACCAGCTCTGGTACAGAGTGATTGGCTATATGAAGTGTTCCATCTGCTGAGCACGTTGCCGCCTCTGGCAAAAGGGATTGTAGGCGCTGAATCGTATCCATTTGATTTTTATACTCCTTGACGGCCTTTCCCGGCCTGAAATTGTTGCGCACCAGCCAACGGCTCCCCGCTCTGCAACGTTTGCCAGCCAAACTCAGCCTCTATCTGCAAGCCCTGGGCAAGATCACGGCCCAGACCACGATAGACGGCATGGCGGTCATTGCGTAAACAGGTCTGTGGCAGCGAAGCGATGAGCTGGCCCAGTTCCAGGGCGCGCGCTAAACTCTGCCCTGGCGCGACGACTTCATTGACCAGGCCGATACTCAGTGCCTCGCGTGCAGGCACGGGCCGACCTGTCAGGATCAGTTCCAGGGCACGTCCCAGTCCGATGATGTGCGGCAAACGCTGGGTGCCTCCGTCGATCAAGGGGACGCCAAAGCGACGTTCAAAACAGCCCAGAATCGCGGTTTCATCGGCGATGCGCAAATCACACCAGCAGGCCAGTTCCAGCCCGCCAGCAACGCAGTAGCCCGCAATCGCCGCGATCATGGGCTTATTTCCCAGCAGACGTGTGAGGCCCAGCGGCCCGTTTGCTCCCATCGTCCCACGTGTCAGGTCCTCCACATCGTACAGGTCCGCGCCCGCGCAAAACACCTGATCTCCACCGGTGAGAATACCCACACGCGCCTGCTCGTCAGCCTCAAAAGCCTGCCAGGCCTTGCGTAGTGCCAGGGCAGTTGCCGCGTTAATCGCATTGCGCGCCTGCCAGCGTTTGAGTTGGATCACGGTGACAGGGCCATGCTGGTTGACTTCGATAAGAGCAGTGTCGTCCATATTCTTATCTCCTGATGTAGTGTGCACAAAAAAGCGGTTCCCCAAAAGAAATTGTGGCACGGATGAGGATGGCGGGTCAAGTGGCAGACCTGAAAGAACCAGAAGGCAGGTTCATGCCGTAGATGAAGAGGTAATAGAGTTATACCAGTGTCTCTTTCCCTATTCTGCTCGTGTAAAGAATGATACCTTGCTGGCCAGACAATAGCATCTCTTAATTTACACACAGAAGAAAGGGAAACACCTATGACGACAGAGATCCGGCAAAAAGAAACGACAAGTTGGACCGAAACACCGCCATCAAGCCCTCCCTTGCGGCACGCCATTGGCTCGCTCGTTGAGAATCAAGCCTGGTTGGATAAAATAGCTGATCCTTTGCAAAATGGGGTGAAGCAGTTGTTTAGCTCGCCGCGTTTTGTCGGCTTCAAAAAATATCTGAACGGTGTCTGGCTTGGGCATCCTGTGCATCCCACCGTGACGGATGTGCCAATTGGCTCCTGGACGGCGACGCTGGTACTCGATTGCGCCTGGTTGAGTTCCGAGCAACCCGAAATGGCCAGGGCCGCCGATATGACGCTGCTGCTTGGGTTGTTAGGAGCTGGGGCGGCTGCTGTCACCGGGCTGACGGACTGGAGCGATACTGATGCGACAGATCGACGTGTCGGGCTGCTGCACGGCCTCCTGAACGGCGGTGCGACCATGATGAACCTGACCTCGTATGTGTTGCGCCGCGCTGGTAAACGTCGCGCTGGCATTGCGCTGTCCGGACTGACGTACCTGGCCACGCTTTTCTCAGCGTATCTCGGCGGCGAACTGAGCCTGGCCAAAGGCATTGGTGTAAATCACGTGGCCTGGGAAGCTGGCCCGGAAGAATTTGTTGCGGTCATGGATGCAACTGACCTACCAGAAAAAAAGCTCACACGCGTGGAAGCTGACGGTATGCCCGTAGTGCTCTGGCGCGAGGACAGCAAGATCTACGCCCTCGCAGCTACATGTTCCCACCTGGGCGGCCCGCTGGATGAAGGAACCTGCCAGGATGGTCTCGTGACTTGCCCCTGGCACGGCTCCAGCTTCCGTCTGGCGGATGGGTCCGTGGCGCAGAGTCCCGCTGTATACGCTCAACCAACCTTCGCAGTGCGGATACAGAGCGGCAAAATCGAACTACGCAGATTAGCACACGCCTGAGCTACACCTTGTGCCAGGCCACACGCACGTGCTACACTACTCTCACGATATTTCGCGAGAGTAGACAAAAGGAGTGAGCAACTTATGGCGATCCTCTATGAAAAGCGCGGGCGCGTGGCCTACATCACGATTAACCGACCAGAAGCGCGCAACGCCATCGACCTGGAGACGGCTGGCGAGCTGAATGAGGCCTGGCAGGATTTTCGCAATGACGAGAATCTGTGGATCGGCGTGTTGACGGGCGCGGGCGAGAAGGCATTTTCAGCGGGCGCGGACCTCAAGTCGCTGATCCCAATGATGACCAGTTCGGCCAGCAACAACGAAACGACCAATGATCGCGGCTTCGGCGGGATTACACGCGGCTTCGAGTGCTGGAAACCGATGATCGCGGCGGTCAACGGCTACTGTCTGGCGGGCGGCTTCGAGATGATGCTGGCCTGCGACCTGCGCATTGCTGTGGAGAACGCGACCTTTGGGCTGACCGAGGTACGCTGGGGCATCATCCCAGGCGCTGGCGGCACGCAACGTCTGCCGCGCGCGGTTCCGCTGGCCAGAGCGATGGAGATCATCCTGATGGGCGAGTCGATCAGCGCGCAGGACGCCTACCAGATGGGCCTGCTCAACAAAGTCGTGCCACAGGGCGAGCTGATGAACGAGGTCGAGCGCTGGGTAAATATCCTGCTCGAACGCGGCCCCCTGGCCCTGCGCGCCGCCAAGCAAGCCATGCTGCAAGGGCTGAATATGACACTGGACGAGGGCATCCAATTGGAACAGCACCTCTTCCATCAAATGCTGGCGACCGAGGATGCCAAAGAAGGCCCCCTGGCCTTCGCACAGAAGCGGAAACCAGAGTTTAAAGCCCGCTAAAAATTGACTATGGCAGAGGTCTTCCCGGCCTCTGCCACATATTCTCTTCACATTCGCTTCATCTCCACCCTCTTTGTACTATCTTTCCCCTCTCAAAGATTGAGCCGATCATCGGGATTACCAGCTCAGTTTTTAGAAACCATTTGGGTAGAACGTATTCTATTATTGAATTTTTGTGCATTTATGTGATAAATTAACAGCTATAAGAGCGAGAAGATCATTTCAGTAGCAGACCACGCATGGAGAAAGCAGAAGGGTTGCGGATATGGATCATCACGTATTGGACGCGCTCAATATACTTGGGGGGTTCCTGGCTATCCTGGGAGTATTTTATGTCACCTATGAATTCTTTGGCAGGCGCTTGTTAAAATGGTTCACACGCGTCTTCACGCCCGCAGTCGTAGGAGCGATAATTCTGATGCCAGTAGGAGTAGTCATATACACACTCATGTTGGGCCTCACAGGGCTCGTTTTTCACGGCATGCTCACCTATGGGCTGGTAGGCGTATTGATCGGGATGTTCAATGGAATGTTTGTCATCTGGCCGCCGTCGTTAGAGCAGCCACAGCGCTTCTCCTGGCGCAATGCTACAGCAGGTTTTCTGCTGGCCTTGCTGGGCTGGTTCGTGGTTGGTCTCTTCATCGGCCAGCCTCTCCTGACGGCCCTGTTTGAAGCGGGTATACTCGCGCCTGTAGGTGGCATCGTCGGTGGCGTTTGGGGCTTGCTCAACTGGGAACCGCCTGCTGAGCCAGAAGTGCGCACACCGCATTTCTCCTGGCGAGGCGCGTTGCTCGGTGGCGCGCTGGCGGGCGTCATTGGCTTCTCTCTCGCCCTTGTACTGGGAAACACGGTTTTGGTCAGCCTGTTCAAAGGTACACAGTTGATCCTGAGCGGCGCTATCCTGGGAGCACTATGGCCGGTATGCAAACAGATCGCCGCCGCCTTACCTTTTAAGATGAGAAAACAGCGCAATACGACGCAGCCCGGTGAAACGGAGAGCACCCAACCACACGAGCACCTGTCTGTTGAGAATGAAAACGAGTACCAGATGTCTGCCATCAAACCGCCGCTTTTTTCGTGGAAAGGGTGTGTAATCGGACTGATTACAGCATTATTGTTTGGTTTTCTCTGGGCGGCCGTGGCAAACGTGGCCTTTAACATCCTGGTCTCAGGACTGACCTTTGACCAGGCCTTCACAGATGGTGTGAGCGGAGCGCTCACCGCTTGCGCTTTTATAGGGCCAGGGGGAGCCATTACAGGCGGAATCTCGCGCTTTATCTTCTGGCGGGCGGACAGTTTGAAAGATGGGCAGTTAGGGGGCATCGGCGGACTCATCGCGCTGACGGGCTTAATCGTCCAATTAGTCCCACCATTTGTCAGTTATCTCAACATCCCAATACATTGATGTATTTCTCTTCAAAAAAAACGGCAACGGCAGCTACGCCGCCGTTGCCCTTCCCTCGCACCCCATCTCTTCCCGCGAGCACCTCAAATAACAGCATGCTACTCACCTAATAAGGCTGAGGACTGTGGGTAGGAGTGGGTTGGGGAGGTCCACCATTGTCGCCTCCACTACTGCAAGCGCAGAGAAGAAGCGCGAGGCAGAGGAACACTATGAAGAGAAAAAGCGTGGTTCGCAACCACAAGAGATCTAACTTAGAAGAAAACCGGGCTGGACCGCCTGACCGATCCGGGCTGGACCGCCTGACCGATCCGGGCTGGACCGCCTGACCGATCCGGGCTGG
>CAXUEY010000028.1:30932-47340 GCA_964250225.1 uncultured Ktedonobacteraceae bacterium
ACCGCCTTCCATGCGCATGTTGCTCTCCTTGTTTATTTTATAGACAAATTTACATACATTCTACCATATCAAGCAAGCGAACGGAGTAGATAACGCATCAATGATGCGGTCATATAATTTTTAATTGACCCGACAAAACACCGCCTTCAAATACGCAGTCTCCGGCATCGCCAGGTGAATAGGATGGTCCACACCGTGTGTGTACGACTCAAGGAGTTGCACGGAACGTTGGAGGCGCTGGGCGCACTGGGCAATGGTGCCGAGCAAATCGTCCATGCCGATGGCGCCGGTGCAGGAACAGGAGAGCAGGATACCGCCGGGTCGCAGGACTTGCATGCCCAGCAAGTTCAGGCGATGATAGGCTTTGAGTGCCTGGGTGCGCGCGCCCTGCGTTTTGGCAAAGGCTGGCGGGTCGAGCACAACGACATCGAACTGCTCCCCGCTCTGCCTGGCCTCTTCCAGATAGTCAAAGACGTTGGCTACCCGAAATTCGTGCTGATTGGGATCAAGCGCGTTAAGCACAAAATGCTGACGAGCAGCTTCGATGGCGGGGGCGGAGATATCGACGCTGACAGTTCGGGTCGTGGGATCACTCAGAGCGGCAGCGATGGAGAAGCCGCCGGTATAGCTGAAGCAGTTGAGCACGCGTTTGCCACGGCTATATTTGCGCAAAGCCTGGCGTTTGTCGCGCTGATCAAGAAAGAAACCAGTCTTCTGGCCCTGCCAGGGGTCCACGACGAAGAGCATGTTGTTCTCGCGGATCGTCACTTGCGTTGGCACGGCGCCAGCTACTACCACAGGCTGCTCCTCGACTTCCAGACCTTCACGCTGACGCGCCTGGCCGTCGTTGCGTAACAGAATACCGTGTGTGTCAGCCTCGGCCATCAGTGCCTCGATCACCAGAGGGCGCAGCTGCTCCATACCTCGCGTGTGAATTTGCGCGACGAGGAGTTCAGCGTAGCGGTCCACAACCAGTCCGGGCAGGCCGTCTCCCTCGGCGTTAATCAAACGATAGGCATTGGTGACATCAGGATCGAAGACCTCGCGCAAGGCTACCGCCCGGCGGATACGCTGGCGCAGGAAAGCGAGATTGATCTCCTCTTCACTGGTACGCGTGAGGATACGGATGGCAATATCGGTGCGCGGGTTATAATATCCACGCGCCACAAACTGGCCGGTGGAGGACTTCACATCAAGCAGCCCACCCGCCTCGACCCAATGGGGAGGCTGCTGCAAGGCACCGGAAAAGATCCAGAGATGCCCACTCGCGAGGCTCTCTTCTTTATGCGGCTTAAGGCTGGCGGTAGGATAATGCACTAACTCTGACACAGCAATGGTTCCTTCGAGTTTTCCCTATTATCTCACAGGAGACAAGCCTCTATTCTCGCGACCCCTTCTGCCTAAAATCACTTTTGAGAAGTGCAAAGACTTTCTCGTCATGAAAGCGGTTGTTCTCGAAGAGGCTTTCGCGCAGCAGACCTTCCTCTTGAAAACCCAGCTTTTGAAGGACGCGTACCGAGGCGAGATTCGGTCGGGCAACATGGGCTTCGATGCGATGAAGCTGGTAGTGCTCAAAGCCAAATGCAATGATGGCCTCCAGCGCCTCGGGCATGAAGCCCTTGTTCCAGGAGGATTTGGCGAGCACATAGCTCAACGCAGCAGAAAAATTATCCTTGTCGCGGAAGAAGCCACAATTTCCCACTATGGTGTCTTCGCCCTTGAGAGTGATACCCCAGCGTATGCCCTCGTTATTTTCAAAGCGAGCGCGATGGCGTTCGATACTCCGCTGTGCCTGTTCAAAATGAGTCATGAGAGGGTCGTAATAGCGCACGACTTCGGCATCGGACAGAATTCGGAAGACGGCCTCGGCATCTTCCGGCCTCAATTCGCGCAATATGAGGCGCTCCGTTTCTAACAGAGGAAACGTTTCAAAGCGTAGGTCGTTACCCATAGGTGTCCTAATGCTTTCCTTCGGATGATTTTTGGTAGTCTTTGGCCTGCACATCATATCACAGGGCAAATAAATAGCAAAGTGTGCCCTTGTAGGGAATACACCCGATTGATTGCAGCTTGAACACACATACGCTATACTCCTGGTAGCTTTACGCGCCAGATTTCAAGAGGGAAAGGTTCGCCAGAATTCATGAAGGTAGACGTGTATCAACCTGGAGAGTATTTACAGTTGCGGCAGCAGCGACTGCAACTGCCTGTCTTTTTGCCCGATGCTACGCTTGGTGTTGTCCGTTCACTCGACGCGACTGACTTGCGCCAGTGCGGAATTCAGGCTGTGGTTATGAATACCTTTCACTTAATGCAACGCCCCGGCTCCTCGACGATCCAGGCGTTGGGCGGCCTCCATCAGATGAGCGCGTGGCCACAGCCGATTATGACGGACTCAGGCGGGTTTCAGGCATACTCGCTCATTCAACAAAATGCGAAATTTGGCTCTATCCACGCGGACGGCATGACCTTTAAACCGGAGGCGTCCGAACGTAAATTTCATCTGACGCCGGAAAAAACCATCCAACTCCAACTCAGTTATGGGGCTGATATCGTCGTGTGTCTGGATGAATGTACGCATGTCGACGCCCCTTTCGAGGCCCAACAACAAGCGGTTGAGCGCACTATCGCCTGGGCACGGCGCTGTAAAGACGAATTTCAGCGCCTGATGCGGCAAAAGAAGCTGGCAGAGGATCAGCAACCACTTTTATTCGCGGTCATTCAGGGCGGTGGGTATCATGAACTGCGCAAAAAATGCGCCGAGGCGCTGCTAGAGATAGGCTTTGATGGCTTCGGCTACGGCGGCTGGCCTCTCGATAAGCAGAGAAATCTGCTCACCGATATCCTCGCGTACACCAGAGAACTTATCCCACGTGTATTTCCCATGCACGCCCTGGGCGTGGGCCACCCGGACAACATCGCCGCCTGCTACCAGCTTGGCTACGATATGTTTGATAGCGCTCTACCCACCAGAGATGCGCGCAATGGTCGGCTCTATACGTTTGAAAACGATGTAACTAGAGATACACGTGTTTCATATGTATACGTCATTGACAAAAAGTATATCAAATCTGAGACGCCGATCTCGCGTAGCTGCGATTGCCTGACCTGTCGCAATTATTCGCTGGGATATCTGCATCATCTCTTTAAAATCAACGATACGCTCTTTTATCGTCTCGTCACTTTGCACAATCTCCGTTATATGGTCCAGTTACTAGAGCGTTTGGGGGGAAAATCCCATGAGCATACAGAACGGTCAGTTAGAGAAACTTGTTGAAAGCGTGCAAGCCAGTTCCAGGTATCGCGAGATCAGCGATGATCTTATTCGCGACATCGGCGCGCGCGAGCTTGCTAAACGTTCCAACTTAAAAGATGCGGTGAAAGCTGCCAAACGAAAGCTGCACCAGGTTGGCGGGGCGTATCTCGTTGAGAACAAAGCCTATGCCACGTGGCTGCATGACTTGCAGCAGCTCGTCGGGAGGCGCGATGAACTCCTGGCATACTTACAGATAATGATGAGCCACCACGTCTCGACAAACGAGCGCTTACCGATCCTTGAGCAATTCTATACGACCATTCTGGCCGACCTGCCTCCCATTCGCTCAGTCCTGGATATCGCCTGTGGCTTGAATCCGCTCGCGCTACCCTGGATGCCCTTTAAAAGTCCTGTGGAATATTATGCATGCGATATCTATAAAGATATGGTTAGCTTTCTCAATCAATATATGAAACTGATGCAGGTGCAGGGCGAGGCCCAGGTGTGTGACGTGCTCCAGGACTGCCCAACGCGTCAGGTGGATGTGGCCTTTGTGCTCAAAGTACTCCCCTGTCTCGAACAGGTGGATAAAGCGGCGGCCCTCAGGCTTTTGCAAACCATTCAAGCCAACGTGATCGTGGTCTCTTTCCCGGTCCACAGCCTGGGTGGGAAAGCGAAAGGCATGGAGACGTACTACGCGACCAGATTTCGCGCATTGATAGAAGATTCGCCGTGGTCTGTCAAACAGTATGCGTTTGCCACGGAATTAGCGTTTGTAGTCACTAAACAGGAATAACAGCATGGCCGAAAGGCTGCAACCGATTAATACCCATCCTATGGCTTCGTAAATTTGATCGCTGCAATCACTGGATCGGTATGCTGCTCTGCCAGGCGTCGCTCTGCTCGTTTAAGGTTGTAGGCGCTGTTGATCAGTGCGATATGGGTAAAGGCCTGGGGGTAGTTGCCCAGCGCCATACCACTGGCAGTATCAATCTCCTCAGAGAAGAGGCCCAGACGACCAGCGTAGCTCAGCAAGCGCTCGAAAAGTGAGCGGGCCTCGTCCACACGTCCCTGCATAGCCAGGTTATCGACCAGCCAGAAGGAGCAGAGGGTGAAGGTGCCTTCGCGTCCGTCCAGCCCATCTTCGCTGTTATAGCGATAGACAAAACCGCGCTCGTCGGTCAGGTGCTCCATGACGCGATCAACGGTTGAACGCATGCGCGGATCGTTGGGGGCGATAAAGCCGACCATCGGCAAGAGCAAACAGGAGGCGTCCAGGGTGGTGCCACCGTAGTATTGCGTGAACGCGCCGAACTGGGTATTGTAGCCATTGGTCAGGATATCGGTGCGAATCTGCTCGCGCACCTGGCGCCAGCGCGGTAAGTCGGCCTCCAGACCTTCCTGTTCGGCGGCGCGGATGACGCGATCAAGCGCGACCCAGCACATGACCCTGGAATAGACAAAGTTATGTTCGCCGTCGCGCACCTCCCAGATGCTGCGATCAGCGTCGCGCCAGTGTTTGCATACATGCTCGGCCATGACGCACATCAGATACCAGAGTGGGCCTTCCAGCTTCTCGCCATAGCGCTCAAAACACCCCTGGCGCCGATAGAGATGGATACAATCTAGCACCTCGCCGAACACGTCGAGCTGCTTCTGAGTCGCGGCCCCGTTACCAACACGCACCGGATACGAATCGCGATAGCCGCTCAGGTGGCTCAGTTCCTGCTCCACCAGTTCGCGTTCACCACGAATGCCGTACATAATCTGCAAATCCTCGCCGTCGGAGAACGATAAACGTCGCAGCCAGTGCGTAAAGGCATGCGCCTCTTCGGTAAAGCCCAGCACGCTGAGCGCGTACAGGGTAAAACTGGCATCGCGCAACCAGGTAAAACGGTAATCCCAGTTACGCTCACCGCCAATCTCTTCGGGTAGAGACGTGGTTGGGGCCGCGACAATCGCCCCGGTGGGCGCGTAGGTCATCATTTTCAGGACCAGGGCGCTGCGCTCGACCAGTTCTGTGTAGGCGCCAGTATAGCCGCAGTTGCGCGCCCAGGATCGCCAGCAATGCAGGGTCTGGGCCAGTTCAGCATCGAAATTGCGCTGATGCAGTTCCGTCTCGACCAGGCGATGAGCTGCCAGGGGGCTGCGTCCCACGCCCATCGCAAAGAGCAAGCGTTCGCCCTCGCATAACGTCACCTGTACCACGACGGTGGGATGGATCTCGTCCGGTTCCTCTTCAATGGACATGGTATACGTTGGCAGCAAGTTTCCGCCGACAATGGCCAGCCCCACATGCTGATCTCCCCCATTGACTACCGCCCCCATGTCTGAAACCAGATATGCCTCACTGGAGGCGCCGGCATAGTTTGGCGTCACTTTCATGCGCATCGTGATCGGCAGTTCGCCGTATGTGCATTCGACAATTCGCACCAGGGAGTGGCAGGAGCCATCTTCACGCGTCCAGGTGTTGTTATTCATCTCGCGGAACTGCCACGCGCTCAAGGTTTCCACAGGCATAAAATCCGTGAGTTGCATCTCTCCGGTGGTGCTGGTGAAGCGCGTCTGGAGAACGTTACTACCACGCAGGTAACGTTGGACCCCTGGAATAGCGTTATCGGTAGGGGCAATCTGGAAATAGCCTCCCTGTTGGGCATCCAGTAAACGGCAAAAAATGGCAGGGCTATCAAAATCCGGCAGGCAACCCCAGTCTACTGACCCATCGGGCGCAACCAGCACAACCGAATGGCAGTCGCCAATGACCCCATATCCGTTAATTGCTTGATACGTGCGAGTTTGTCCGTGTATCCCAGCCATTTATAGTGCTTCTCACTCTCTTTATCACTTATAACTAAAAAGAAAAAGGTCTTGATCCATTGTCTTAAATTCTCGTTATAACAGAAGAGAACGGAGAGCCTAAGACTCAGGTAACAAGATATTCCTGCAATCCCAATCGGGATTACCAAACACACATTTTAAGGATAATCTATCCCCTACCATCTATCCCTGACAGTGAAGCAAGTCACTGAAATCGCATACCATAATATGTGACTAACTGATTGGAAGCGCTCGCCAACCAGAGAGACTTCTACTTACTCTAACAGTTTACTCGACCCTGCTATTTCCAGCAACTATCCTCTATTCTTCTAGATTACCAGGGTGGTGAATGCTTTATAACAATATATTAGCATGCTGGCTCAGAGAAGCTGAG
The DNA here is from genome assembly GCA_964250225.1 of uncultured Ktedonobacteraceae bacterium. Taxonomy (GTDB): domain Bacteria; phylum Chloroflexota; class Ktedonobacteria; order Ktedonobacterales; family Ktedonobacteraceae; genus Paraktedonobacter. Next base: position 37,400 of record CAXUEY010000028.1, read on the forward strand.
CTGAAAAGGCCGGGAATATGGCTAACAGGAGGGTACTTCTGATCTGGTTTTCTATCCACTATGGCAAAAAAATTTAGGAGAGGTTTCCTATGCTATTCTCTGAAAATGCAAGTGGGAAAAGGGAAGACAGCAGCTTCTCCCTTTTCCCGCAGCAAAACGCACTTACCATTGTTCGTAATGCACGTAATCTTCCTCAACCTTGCGTCCGCGTTTGAGTGAGCCTGAGAGCTTATCCTGCGCGCGATGTCCGATGGGGATGACACCCACCGGGGTGACTTCAGCGGGAATTCCCAGGATTTCGCGCAAAATAGCGTAATCGCTGGGATCAGGCAGCCCAGCAAAACCTGCTGCCAAACCCTCATCAACGACGCCCAGTAGCAGAATCATGATAGCGCAGCCAATGTCTATGTGCCAGTAGGGCACGGGCCAGATGATCTCGCTCCCATCGTCGTTGACCTTATCTGCTTCTTGATAGCGCTGATGGTAGGCGACCTCGCTGGTGCAGGGAATAATCAGCACGGGCGCTTCAGAGATAAACGGGTGGAAGCCGCTCTCCACATACGACTCCTCGCTGCACAGGCGCGCGACCTTCTGCTTGAGTTCTGGCCGCGTGATCACGAGGAAGGATTGCCCCTGAGTAAAACCCGCGCTGGGCGCGTGGCGGGCAAGATCCAGTATTCGCTTGATGACCGCGGGGTCAACCGGCTCTGAGCTAAAATGGCGCACCATGCGCCGCTTGAGGACGACTTCGCTAAAATTCACGAGAAAATGCTCCTCTTTGGTGATGAATAATGGCCGTCATTTCAACCAGCTCGCGACATCGGGCGCGAAATAGGTAATGATCATGTCCGCGCCAGCGCGCCGAATGCCGGTGAGCACTTCCATGACGATACGGTGCTCATCGATCCAGCCATTGCGCGCGGCAGCCTTGACCATAGAGAATTCGCCACTGACGTTGTAGGCAGCCAGGGGCAGGTCGCAGTGGTCGCGCACCTGACGAATGACATCGAGATAGGCCAGGGCAGGCTTGACCATAATGATATCCGCGCCCTCGGCGATATCTAAATCGACCTCGCGCAGCGCCTCACGCACGTTGGCCGGGTCCATCTGGTAAGAGCGACGGTCCCCAAATTGTGGTGTAGAACCGGCAGCCTCGCGGAAAGGACCATAAAAGCCGGAAGCGTACTTGGCGGAATAGGCCATGATAGGAACAGCGCTGAAACCCTGCTCATCGAGTACACGGCGAATAGCACCCACACGCCCATCCATCATATCAGAGGGCGCAACCAGGTCAGCCCCGGCCTCGACATGCGAAAGGGCCATACGCGCGAGCAGGTCCAGCGACTCGTCGTTCTGCACGGTCCCGTTGTGGATGACCCCGCAGTGACCGTGACTGGTATATTCGCACAAACACACATCGGTCATGACCAGCAGGTGCGGCGCGATAGACTTGATCCGCTGAATGGCGCGCTGAATAATGCCCTGCGCGGCGTATGCCTGCGAACCGACCTCATCCTTGTCCGTGGGGATGCCAAAGAGCAGCACAGCGGGAATACCCAACGCGACCAACCGTTCAATCTCGTGGCCAAGCTGCTCCAACGGCCACTGCATAATGCCAGGCATGGACGAGATCTCACATGGCTCGCCTCTATCTTCCGCGATAAACAGCGGATAGATCAGTTGCTCAACGCTCAGATGCGTCTCGCGCACCAGTCCGCGCAACTGCTCGCTCTGACGTGTACGCCGCATGCGCACAATGGGAAAATTGCTCATTATTTACTTCCTTCCGACCGAGAGTCGCCTGAGTGTTGCAAAGCCCACAACGCCTTGTGCGGGGGGTTGTCTATAGATTACGGCTATAAGAAGATACGCATTGACCAGGACAAATGCTGTACTTATTCTCCCTCTGTCAAAGCGATCCGGGCAGCTTTCACCGTTTCTGCCAGCATTGCGTCGTCGAAAGCCAGCGAGACAAAGCAGGCCTCAAACTGCGAAGGCGGCAGGTAGATGCCCTGACGCAGCATGCTCCAGAAAAAGCGCGCGAATCGTTGGGTGTCGGACGTTTTGGCGTCGGCGTAGTTGTACACAGGCTGCGTGGTGAAGAAGATGGTGAACATGCTCCCGATGCGTTGCAATTGCGCCGAAACACCGCTTTGCTGGATCGCTTGAGCCAGACCATCACCAAGTTGGCGCGATGCACGTTCGAGTTTCTCGAACTGGCCGGGTTTGCGCAGTTCGCTCAGCGTGGCGATGCCCGCAGCCATCGCCAGGGGGTTACCTGAGAGCGTGCCAGCCTGATACATGGGTCCGACGGGCGCGACCATCTGCATGATCTCGCGTCGTCCGCCATACGCGCCAACGGGCAGGCCGCCGCCGATAATCTTGCCCAGACAGGTCAGGTCGGGAACGATCCCCACGCGCTCCTGCATACCGCCGAGAGCCACACGGAAGCCGGTCATGACCTCATCGAAGATGAGCAGCGCGCCGTACTCCTGAGTCAGTCGGCGCAGTCCCTCCAGAAAGCCGGGTTGGGGCAGAACCAGGCCCATATTGGCCGCTACCGGCTCGATAATGATCGCGGCGATATCAGCGGGATAGGTGCGGAAAAGCGCTTCCACCGCGTCAATGTCGTTGTAGGGTGCGATCAGTGTATTCGCGGTCGTTTCAGCAGGCACGCCGGGACTATCGGGCAGGCCCATTGTGGCAACGCCGGAGCCAGCCTGGACGAGCAACATATCGGCGTGGCCATGATAGCAACCGCTAAATTTAACGATCTTGTCGCGTCTGGTATAAGCACGAGCCAGACGCAGGGCGCTCATAGTGGCCTCGGTGCCGGAATTGACGAAGCGCACCATCTCGATTGAAGGCACGCTCTCGATCACCAGGCGCGCCAGTTCACTCTCGGCAGCAGTGGGCGCACCATAGCTAAAACCGTTGGCGCTGGCCGAGGTTACCGCTTTGAGCACAGAGGGATAGGTGTGACCCAGGATCATCGGACCCCAGGACTGCACATAATCCAGGTAACGATTGCCATCCGCGTCAAAAAGATAGGGTCCACTGGCACGCTCGATAAAGACGGGATCACCACCCACGCCGCGAAAAGCGCGCACAGGGCTGTTGACACCGCCTGGCATGAGTTGTTGAGCCTCGGCAAAAAGCACGCGCGAACGTGTGAGGTGAAGATCGGTCTCGGTTGTATTGTTCATCTTGTCTCTCCTGCGAAATTTTCTCAAAAACCATTCTATCCGCTTTAACAGCCCGCTTGCCCGATTCAAGAGCCACTCCGAACGTTCCACAAATTCGCCGAATGGCTCCCCACACTGTGTGAAAGGGGATTTTTCTCGCACGAGAGCCTGTGACCTGATGTCCCTCATGCTCGTCCCTCACGTACTAACAGTTCTTATGCACCCAATGCATCGAGAATTTCGTCAAATGGCTGAGCCACGCAGGTGAACATGGGGGTGTCGCGCAGGGTGTACTGACTGGCCTCGGAGCTGCGCAGTTCTTCAACGAGATCGAGAAAATCGCTGAGATTGTCAGTCTCGAAGGCCACGACAAATTCCTGATCGTCCAGGCCAAAGGAATAGGTGGTGTTGATTGAGACTTCGCGATATTTAATGCCCACACGAATATGCTCATCCATCATACGTTTGCGCTCTTCTAGAGACTCTTTATACCAGGCGCGGGTCTTCACAAAAGGATAGACAAAGAGGTATTTCCTGTCGTCGGGCGAGATCACTAGGCGCGGATCATGCGCGCCACGAGCATTTTTGCCCACGTAGACCGAGCGTTTGGTCATGGAGAGAAAACCATAGACTTCGCGCAGATACGGACCCATCGAGCTGCGGCGGATCTTGCTGTGTAACGTCTGGAGATCGGCGAGGTCATAGGTGGCCTGCCAGAGCATAAAGTCGCATTCGGGACGCAGACCGTAGAGGCTAAAAGAGCGCATCAAAGTTTGTTCGCCGTGTTCCGCGACAATACGAACCAATTCTCGCTTCCCCTGCTCGCGCTGCTCAAGGGGTAGCAGTTGCCATTGGGGATCGAGTTTATAGAAGGTAAAACGCACCATCTGGCGCGGTTGCTTGGGCTTCCCAGATATCGGTTGGGTCTGCGGAGCGCTCTGAGCAACGATGGTCGCATCGGTCATGATTGTTTCTCCTCGTAATAGTCTATTAACGCTTTAACCAGGCCAGCAGTCGTAAATTCGCGCGCCTCAACCCCCACATCCAGGCCGTAGTCACGCGCGGTAGAGGCGGTGATGGGACCAATGCATGCGATCAATGGGCGCGTTGTGTGTGTGCTAGCAGAGGTATGTCCAATAGGAAAATCAGGCGCGGCCAGGCCGAGCCAATGCATAAAATGATGAACAGTCGAAGAACTGGTAAAGGTGATAATATCCAGTTGCCCCTGGCGCAGCAGCGTAGCGACCTCGCGTCCACGCTCATCATCCTGAGCCACGGGCAGGGTGCGATAGGCGGCGACCACATCAACATGGGCGCCCGCTTGCTCAAGTTCGGTAATCAAGACCTGGCGCGCTTCGGCGGCACGGGCCAGGAGAATACGCACACCGGCCAGCGTCTCGCCACGTTGGACGGCTTCCCGGCGCAGCGCCTCGGCCACCCCTTCGGCGATATATTCGTCGGGGAGCAGGGACGCGGCGAGGCCATAGCCCTCGAGCGCGGCGGCTGTGGCGGGTCCAATAGTGGCAATGCGCACGCTGGAGAGCGCTGCTGGCTCGTAGCCAGAGGCGCATAGACGCTCCAGAACCATCTTTACCCCGTTGGCGCTGGTAAAGATCAGCCAGTCATAGGCTGCGTCCTCAAGCAGGGCGCGCAGGGCCTGATCGAGCGCGTTCCAATCGTCAGGCGGCTCAATGCGGATCACCGGCAACTCCACCGGCAGTGCGCCTGCCGTCCGTAGATTCATGCTCAGAGCACCGGCCTGGTCACGGGTGCGCGTGACCAGCACACGACGATTCTGTAGAGGGAGGCGTGGTTCAGACATGTTGCTGCTCCCGGCCCTCCAGAGCCGCAATAATCGCGCCTGCTCCCTGCGCGAGTGCTTGTTCGGCCAGTGCGACCCCCAGGTGTTCAGCGTGCTCAAGACCTGCCTGCGGGCTCCAGCTCTGTTGCTGGCTGACACGCACTTGCTCGCGACCATCGAGGCTAGTGACCAGACCGGTCAGGGACAGCTTCTCAGCGGCGAGCGTGGCATAGGCGGCGACGGGCAGATAACAACCGGCACCCAAGCGACGCATAAATGCACGTTCAGCGCTGGTTGTAGCCTGGGTTTGGGGATCGTTGAGCGGCGCGAGTATTTTCAGCAGTTCCGGTTCGTCGCGCAGTTCCAGGCCGAGCGCACCCTGACCGGGAGCTGGCAGCACCTGCTCAAATGAGAGATAGGTGATGCGCGCCGCGAGGTCCGCGGGCACACCCATACGGTGCAGGCCGGCGGCAGCCAGGATGATCGCGTCGTATTCACCGGCGTCGAGTTTGCGCAGACGCGTATCGACATTCCCGCGCAACGAGAGGATCTCGGCACGCGGGAAAAGCGCGCGGATCTGGGCGGTGCGGCGCAGGCTGCACGTCCCGACGCGGGCGGGCGGTGTCGCATCGAGCGCGGGCGCCTGGCGGCTAATCAAGACATCGCGTGCATCCTCGCGCTGGCCAGTGACAAACAGGCGCAGGCCAGGTGGCTGGAGCGTTGGCAAATCTTTCAAGCTATGCACCGCAACATCAACGCGTCCCTCGGTCAGAGCGCGTTCAAGCTCGATTACAAAAACGCCATCGCCACCGATTTTCGTCAGTGGCACATGGGTCACGGCGTCGCCCGTAGTGCGGATCTGCTCAACAACTATCTCCAGGTCTGGCCAGTGGCGCTGGAGTTGCGCGACAACCCAGTGTGTCTGTATCATCGCCAGTTTGCTGGCGCGTGTCCCGATGATTAAGCGTTTCATTTGACTGTACTTCCACATTAAACAGATAGCGCAACGCCTCAGCATAGACATGCCCCTGACCATCGGCAGCGGCGTCTTTGAGGCGACGCGTTGGCATATGTAGGATTTTGTTGACCAGGCGTGTGGTCAATTCCTGGACGGCGGCGGCTTCGCGTTCTGACAGGCTCGGTGAGAGCTGACTCAGCGTGCGGGCCAGTTCTTGTTCACGCAAGGTATCGACGTGACGACGCAGATCGCTAATGGTATCCACAACGCCCAGGGAGCGCATCCAGCGCTCAAAGACCGCGGTTTCGATGGTGACAATAGCTTCAACTTGCTCGATCTCCTGCAAACGCAAACGGATGCCCTCGTTTACGGCGTCCTGGAGATCATCCAGATTATAAAGATGGACGCCTGGCAGTTCGGAAACGGCGGCATCGACATCGCGTGGAAGCGCGATATCGATGAGCAAGAGCGAACGACCCTGACGCTGGGGCACCAGATTTTGCAGGGCCTCAAGCGTGATAATGGCGTGAGGCGCTGTGGTTGAAGTAATCACCACATCGGCCTCCAGCAGCGCGTCAGGCAGTTCGGCAAAAGAACGATGCAGCGCACCCACGCGGTTGGCCAGATCAATCGCGTGGCCCTGGGTGCGATTGATAATGGTCAGACGTTGCGCGCCGTGGGCACAGAGATTTTGCGCGGCCAGTTCGCTCATCTTACCCGAACCAATCAGGAGCACACTGGCATCGTACAGGTTGGGGAAGACCTGGCGGGCAAGCTGGACCGCGACATGGCTGATCGAGGCGGCGTTGCGACTGATGGCGGTTTCGCTGCGCGCGCGTTTGCCAGTCACCAGGGCTGCGCGAAAAAGGGCCGCGGTGATGGGTCCGGCGAAGCCGCTATCTTGAGCAATGGCCAGCGCCTCGGCCACCTGGCCCTGAATCTGTGGCTCACCAGGGACCAGCGAATAGAGACCACAGGCCACACCCAGCAGATGCGCGACGGCCTGTTGATCCACAAACGTATACGAGTGGGCGGCGAGTTCGGACAGCGCAACTTCACGGGCCTCGCAAAGAAGGCCACGCAACTGGGCCAGTCCCTCGCCCGGCTCTTTGCACACGGCATAGAGTTCGAGGCGATTGCATGTGGAAAGCAGGATAGCCTCCTGCGCAAATTGACGCGCTGACTTGAGCACCTGAGGAACCTGGTGCGGCGAGCAGACCAGACGTTCACGCAAATCGATAGGTGCTGAGAGGTGATCAACGCCGAGACAAACAATATGCACACAAACCTCGTAAAATCTAAATAAAAAAGAAATCTACTATAGATTTTAGTGATTTTTCCCCAATAGTCAAGAGTAAAATGGGGATTCTGGCTCAGGTATTCACCGTATTTTTTCTCAGGTTCAGTCAGAAAGCCCTCTGGAGCTTGCCCGCTTGCCATCAATATGCTACTGTAGTATCGCAGAAACCTGAAATATATTTCAAAGGGATAGGATGTTTGTATGCAGAGACGGGTGGGATTCGATTGGCCAGCCCTGGGGGTAGCACTCTTTATTACCGCTTTTTTCGCGTTGACGGCGCGTTTTAACAGCCTGCCAGCATCTTCCTTCGTGCCAGCATCTGTGCTGAGCGCCACGGGCTGCGGGCTGCTGGTGACGGCTGTGCGCAAAGTACGCGGGCGAGCAGGGGTAGGTTTATGGGAAGCGGGACTGGCCGGCCTTTTCCTGGGGCTGATTCAGTTCGTGATAGCGCTGAGCTATCCAGCGGTGTTGAGCATCCTGAAAACCACGCCCAGATATACTCCTGTGTTTCTCATTACCTGGAGCCTGCTGGTTTTCTTCGCGCTAGTCCTGAGCATAATCGGGGCCACACTTGGTCATCTGGCCTTTGCACCGCTACGTCCCTTGCCCGCGCGGATAAGCGAAACAGAACTCGCTGAGAACAGTGAGGAATCAGAAGAGGTAGAGGGGCAGGAGATTGACGCCCCAGATGAAGAAGGTGCTGACAGGGCAGACGCTACGCCGGGAAATGACGAGATAATTGTAGCAGCGCAAGAGTTACCCGAAAGTACTAAAAGAGATCGGGCACACGAGCAAGGGAGCGAGGGTGAAGAGGCTCAAGTACATGAGCAAGAAGCTGATGTTGAAGAAGTTCAAACAGATAAGCAAAGAGCAGCAAATGAAGGCGCTGAAGAGGTTCAAGTAGATGAGGAAAGGGCAGCGGATGAAAGTACCGAGGAGGCTCAAACAAACGCGGAGGAGGGTGAAGAGGTACCGTCACAGGCTGAGCGCCAGCCAAATCCGCTCGTCAATTACATAATAAGCGCGCTGCTCATTGGCTTCTTGCCGATGATAGCCGGTTATGTCTTCGCGGCAAGCTACGATTTTGTCCTGAATGCCAATCATATCGAGCAGATTTACCCCGCATTTTATCCGACATTGAGCCTGCTCAGCGGGCTGCTTCCCTGGCAGGTAGTCCTGCAGCTCAACGTAGTCAATGAGGCCTTTACCATCTTTACGCACCTCTGGCGTATTCCCAACACGCTTGGCAACCCCCATTTGTTCGATGTGCAGGCATTGGAACCATTTCTCTTGAATGCGGCTGCCCTGGCCTTGCTACTGCTCACGATGTATGGACGTGAAAGCTACGAGCGCCCACCCAAAGCCGCGCCCTGGGGGGTGTTTATCGGTCTGGAGGCGCTGATGGGGTTAGTTATGGTCCTGCCGTCCAATCTCTGGGTGATGCGCGGCCTGGAGGGGATTTTGCAGTTTCAGACGGTAGTTGTGCCACTACCACCAATCTACTTGCTGAACCTGACGACATTTGTACTGAACCTGGTGACGGGGGTGGTTTTCTGTGTCCTGGTCGGTCTGGTGGTCAGGCGACAGTATCAGTTGTGGACGCTGCCCCGCAAGGTGGAACCAGAACAGGAGCAAGAACTATGAATGACCCACGAGTTCTCGCCATCATCAGCGTTATCTTCGTGCTACTGGGCTTGTATAATATCTCTCTCGGCACGCGGCGTATGCGCGAGGCGCGCCTGGCAGATAGACCGCTGCGCTGGTACAAACAGGTCAACTTGCTAACCGGCATTGAGTATATTCTGCTGGTCTGTGTTTTTCTGCTGAGCATCATCAATCAACAAGGAGCGGTTGCGCCCGGCCTGCGTGGACTGATCGTGCCGCTGTATTTTCTGCTGCTGCTCGCTTCGGCGGTGCTCGCAGGCTTTGTAATTCGCCAGGGCCTGCTGAATGCACGGGCGGCGCGCACCACCAGCAGGAGCACGACACCAGCCAGCGGGGTTCGGCACGATACACAACCCATGCAGGCCATCAGTACCAAAGCGCATACCGAAGAGCAGGTCCAGCGCCAACGCGAGCGGCGCAAGAAGGCCGCGGCAGCGCGAAGGCGGAAAGCTGGCAAAGCGTAGCAATACGCTACAATCCTTCAAGCATCAATTGCATTTCTGCCAGGCCGTGCTGGGCGTCATACTGCACATGCAGGCTGAGCAAGCGGCACTGCGCGTTCTGGCCGCTACCGATGGGGGCCGCGCTATCCACCAGGGTCAGGCCATCGAAAAGCTGCAAGGCCGGATTGAGCGGCACGGTGACGCTATGTGCGATCTGTTTGCGCGTCTCCTGAGCCAGGAGGAAAGCGGCTTTTTGCGCGCATTGCGCAACCGTTGAGAGCTTGGGGTCAACGTGGTGCAAAAGATGTTCGAGTCCCACCAGGCGCATCTGAACCTCGTCAAAAGCCTCAGCAGTGGTCAGCGCGCCTGACTGAGAGCTGGTGGGCGGCTTGCCACTGACGATGATATGGTTGGCGCGCAAATCGGTCCCCCCAAAGCTCACCGCCTCAATCTCCGGTTGGTAGGTCCAGGCGGAAGGGTCGCTGGCCGAGAGTTCGCGCACCTGCAACACCTCATCCTGGTCGAGAAAGTAAACGAGGCCATAGGTGGAGCAGAGTTCATCGAGAGCGCGGCGATAAGTTGAACCAGC